>CAZAEG010000298.1:0-7951 GCA_964484035.1 uncultured Enterobacteriaceae bacterium
CGTCAGTCCGGACATGAGCATGAAAGTGGACGTGCGCAACTACGTCTACGACGGGCGGGTCCAGTTGCTCGCCGCGCGCCTTTACCAGGGACAGACCACCAACATGCGCACCGCGGGCGGCGGCTTTGCCCCGGTACTGACTGCCCCGTCCTTTGACGTGGTTCGGGAACCGGAACCCGCCTGACCGCCGCACCACCCATCGGCTTTTTCGAGCGCTACCTGTCCGTCTGGGTGGCGCTGTGCGTCGCCGCCGGCATCGGTCTGGGCAGCCTGTTTCCTCGACTGTTCCAGGCCTTGGCCAGTTATGAATATGGCTCGGTCAATTTCATCGTCGCCGCGCTGATCTGGTTCATGGTCTACCCGATGATGGTGTCGGTGGACTTTTCCAGCCTCAAGCGCATCCACGAGAGACCCAAGGGCCTGATCATCACCCTGGCGGTCAACTGGCTGCTCAAGCCCTTCACCATGGCGGGCCTCGGGGTGCTGTTCTTTCACTACTTCTTCGCCGGCCTGATCGATCCCGCCAACGCCAGCCAGTACATCGCCGGACTGATCCTGCTCGGCGCCGCCCCCTGTACCGCCATGGTGTTCGTCTGGTCGCAGCTGACCCGCGGGGACGCCGCCTATACGCTGGCCCAGGTGGCGCTGAACGACGTGATCATGATCTTCGCCTTCGCGCCGCTCGTCGCCCTGCTGCTCGGCGTCACCGACATCCAGGTGCCATGGGCCACGCTGCTGTTGTCCGTTGGCCTTTACGTATTGATCCCGCTGATTGCCGGCGTGATCACCCGGCTGAAACTCAGTGCCGGCGCGCACACCGCCGTGGAGGCAGAGCGCGCAGTCGCGCGTTTCAACGCCCGGGTGAAGCCCCTGTCCGTGCTTGGACTGCTGGCAACGGTGGTGCTGCTGTTCGGTTTCCAGGGACAGATCATCCTCGACCAGCCGTTGCTGATCGCCCTGATTGCCGCACCGCTGCTGATTCAGGCCTACGGTATTTTCGCGATCGCTTATGCAGCTGCGCGTGCGTGGCGGGTGCCGTTTGACGTGGCCGCGCCTTGTGCGCTGATCGGCACCTCCAATTTCTTCGAGCTGGCGGTCGCCGTGGCGATCGGGCTGTTCGGACTCGATTCCGGCGCCGCGCTGGTCACCGTGGTCGGCGTGCTGGTGGAGGTGCCGGTAATGTTGTCGCTGGTCGCTTTCGCCAACCGGACCCGGGGCTGGTTTCCCGAAGCTCGGCGGGTTGCGGCCCGGTAAAGGCTAACCAGCCCCCCGGCGCGGCCGGGGAATGGGAACGCGAACCACCGATGCAGCAGGAGGCTCCGGCTGCAGCGTGACGTGCTCGATGCCGAAGCGCTCGCGCAACAAGCCCTGCAATTCGTGAAGCGTCCGGTCCCAGCGGGAGAGATCGCGCACGACGACATGCGCCGAAAGCGCGACGCGGCTGCCGGACAACGTCCAGATGTGCAGGTCGTGCACCGAGGCTACATCTTCGTGCGTCGCCATCGCCATGCCGACCGACTCCGCCGACAGCCTCAACGGCACGCCCTCCATGAGCGCGTGCACGCCTTCTCGCAGCAGGCGCACACTGGAGACGGCGATCAGCACGCAGATTAGGAGCGAGGCAAGCGGGTCGATCGGCGTCCAGCCTGTGAGCGCGATGACTGCACCCGACGCCAATGCCGCGACCGAGCCGAGGGTATCGCCGAGTACGTGCAGCGCGGCGGCGCGCGCGTTCATGTCGTGGCGGTGCGGCGCGATGCGCCGCAGGATCCAGAGGTTGAGCGCGAGGCCGGCGAGGGCAATCACAGCCGCCGCGCCGCCGTGGACCTCGCGCGCCTGCCCGAGCCTTGCGATCGCCTCGTAGGCGATCGCCGCGGCGATCGCGAGCAGAACCCCTGCGTTGACGACGGCGGCGAAGACCTCGGCACGGCCGAAGCCGTACGAGTGCAGGCGCGATGGCGGGCGCCGCGCCATCCAGCCCGCAAGCGCGGCGAGCAGGAGCGCCACGCCGTCGCCGAGCATGTGGCCGGCGTCCGAGATCAGCGCGAGGGAGCCTGTCCACCAACCGCCGAGTGCCTCGATGCCGGCGAAGCCGAGCGTCAGCGCGGCGGCGAGTCCGAGTGCAGTGCCGGCTGGCTCTTGCTCTGGCGCAATAGGCTCGTGGGCATGAGACATGGAGGTGCCATTCTAGGAGTTCGACAAGGAGCGCATGACACAAAAGCGTAACTTGCCGCCTGCGCCATACCTGGTGGATCATTCGCGCCGGACGCTGGACGATCCGACGCATGGCGAGCGCACCCTTCAACGTTCTTTTCCTCTGCACCGGCAATTCTGCGCGCTCCATCATCGCGGAGGCCTACCTCAGCGCCGCCGGCGGGGGTCGCTTTGTCGCCCATAGCGCGGGCAGCCATCCCGCCGGCGCCGTCAATCCGCTCGCGCTCGAGCTGCTGCAGAGGAACCGCATCGACACCGCAGGTCTGCGCTCGAAGAATTGGGACGAGTTCGCGCGCCCGGGGGCACCGGCGCTCGATTTCGTCTTCACCGTGTGCGACAACGCGGCGGGCGAGGTCTGCCCGGTCTGGCCCGGCCAGCCGATGACCGCGCACTGGGGTATCGGCGATCCCGCCGCGGTGCAGGGCAGCGAAGAGCTCGAGCGCCGCGCCTTTCTCAGGGCTTTCTCGGAGCTGTCTACCCGGATCAACCTGTTCATGAGCTTGCCGATCCACAAGCTCGACCGGCTGGTGCTGAGGAAGAAGCTGGACGAGATCGGCAGGATCGGGCGCGAGACGCCGGTCGCGTAGTGCTGTAACACGCCGGTCACACGTCGCGCCTAGCATCGACGTTTCCCCGGACGTGGCGCCGCGATGCCCGAATCCCTGTCGCCTTCGCTTTCCCCGCACACCTCGAGCGGCTACGACGAGAAGCTCGCGCAGGCGCACGCGCTCGTCCTGCAGATGGCCGAGCGCGCGCGGCGCCAGGTGGACGACGCGATCGAGTGCCTGCGCTCGGGTTCGGCCGCGCTCGTCGACCAGGTCCTGCGGCACGAGCTGACGATCAACGCGCTCGAGCGCTCGGTCGACGCCCTGGTCGAGCAGATCATCGCGCGGCGCCAGCCCGCCGCATCGGACCTGCGCCTGCTGACGACGATCTTCAAGGTGACCACGGATCTGGAGCGCATCGGCGACGAGGCCAAGAAGGTCGCGCTGCAGGCGCGCAGGATCCACGCCGACAGCATCCGCGTGTTCCCCCGCAACGCGGGCGTCCAGCACATGTGCGCTCTGGCACGGTCGATGCTGCGCGACGCGATCGACAAGCTGGAGCGCATCGACGCCGAGGACGCGGACGCCGTGGTGCGGCGCGACGCCGACCTGAACGAGGCCTACCGCGGCGTGCTGCGCGAACTGGTCTCGTTCATGATCGAGGATCCGCGCACCATCGGGGCCTGCCTCGACATGACGATGATCGTCAAGTCTCTCGAGCGCATCGGCGACCATGCCAAGAACATCGCGGGCCACGTGATCTACGCGCGCAAAGGCACCGATGTGCGGCACCTGTCGGCCGACGAAGTGACACAGGCCGTGCGCACCTAGAGGCGCGAATCCGGCCGTCACATGGATGTAACACAGGGACCCTAGACTGGGCGCGCTGCAGGCAGTTCCCACCCCGACAAGGAGCCAATGCAATGAGACGTTTCAACAGTTTCGCGATCCCCGCGCTGTTCGCCGGCGGCCTGCTGGCCGCGGCGGGCGCGCATGCCGACATCGTCAAGATCGACGGTTCGAGCACCGTGTATCCGATCTCCGAGGCGGTCGCCGAGGAGTTCCAGAAGATGAAGCGCGGCGCCATCAAGGTGACCGTGGGCATTTCCGGCACCGGCGGCGGCTTCAAGAAGTTCTGCCGCGGCGAGACCGACATCTCCGACGCCTCGCGGCCCATCTCCGCGAAGGAAATGAAGGCCTGCGCCGAAGCGGGCGTCAAGTACGTGGAGCTGCCGGTCGCGTTCGACGCGCTCACCGTCGTCATCAACCCGAAGAACACCTGGCTCAGCGAAATCAAGGTCGAGGAGCTGAAGAAGATGTGGGAGCCCGGTGCCCAGGCGAAGGTCACCCGCTGGAACCAGATCAACCCGGCCTGGCCCAACGCGCCGTTGAAGCTGTTCGGGCCGGGCGCGGACTCCGGCACGTTCGACTACTTCACCGACGCCATCAACGGCAAGGAAAAGGCGAGCCGGGGCGACTTCACGGCGTCCGAGGACGACAACGTGCTGGTGCAGGGGGTGTCGCGCGACGTGAACGCCATCGGCTATTTCGGACTGGCGTACTACGTCGAGAACAAGGACAAGCTGAAGGCGGTGCCGATCGTGAACAAGGGCTCCTCCCGGGGCGTTTCGCCCTCGCTGGAGACCGTCATGGACGGCACCTACCAGCCGCTCGCGCGGCCGATCTTCATCTACGTCAGCGACAAGGGGCTCGCCAAGCCCGAGGTGAAGGAATTCGTCGAGTATTACATCAAGCATGCGCCCAAGCTGGTGAGGGAAGTCGGCTACGTGCCCCTGTCGACGGCGCACTACAGCCAGGCGGCGCGCAACCTCGCGTCGATGAAGCTCGGCACCGGCTTCGGCGGCAAGTCCGAGGTCGGCGTCAGGGTGGAGGAATTGCTGGCGCGCGAAGGCAAACTGTAGCCGCGACCCCCCGGACCGCTCGCGGCGCCACGCCGCGGGCGGTTTCTCGTTCATAATCCGCGCAATCGACCCGTCATGGCGGTCGTTTCAGGGGAACTGAGCTCGGTGCTGTCGCCTTCCCAGAGCGCGCGAGTGGCGCGACGGCGCTCGCGCGTCGTACGCGAGAAGCTGATCGAATTTGTACTGTTCCTCGCCGCGCTGGTGTCGGTATTCACCACGATCGGCATCGTGTACATCCTGGTCAAGGAATCGGTGATCTTCTTTCAGGCGGTGCCGCTCTGGGACTTCCTCACCGACACGCAGTGGACGCCGCTGTTCACCGACCAGCACTTCGGCATCATGGTGCTGCTCTCGGGCACGCTCACCAGCTCCGCGGTCGCGCTGCTGATCGCCATTCCGCTGGGCACCACCATCGCCATCTATCTCTCGGAGTTCGCGCCGTTCAGCGTGCGCGAGGTGGCCAAGCCGTTCCTCGAGATGCTCGGCGGCGTGCCGACCATCGTCTACGGCTATTTCGCGCTGCTGTTCGTGACGCCGCTGCTGCAGACGATCTACCCCGAGCTGCCGGGCTTCAACCTGCTGGGTGCGGGAATCGTCATGGGCATCATGATCATTCCCTACGTCAGTTCCATCGCCGAGGACGCGATGCGCGCCGTGCCGATGAGCCTGCGCGAAGGGTCCTACGCCATGGGCGCGACGCGCTTCCAGACCGCGGTCAAGGTGGTGGTGCCGGCCGCGACCTCGGGCATCGCGTCGGCCTACATCCTCGGGATCTCGCGCGCTGTGGGCGAGACCATGATCCTCGCGGTTGCCGCCGGCCAGCAGCCGAACCTCACCTTCAATCCGCTCGAGCCCGCGGCCACCATCACCGCCTACATCGTCCAGGTGGCGCTCGGCGACCTGCCGCACGGCTCGATCGGCTACCAGACGATCTTCGCCGCGGGCCTGACGCTGATGCTGTTCACGCTGGCCTGCAACCTCGGCGGGCACGTGCTGCGCAAGCGCTTCCGCGAGGCGTACTGAGATGGCCTATGCCAAGGACCTGACGCAGATCCGCGGCTTGATCGCGTCGCACAAGCGCTGGGACATGATCTTCGGCCTGTGCGGATTGCTCGCGCTGATGGTCGGCGTGCTCACGTTCGCCGCGCTGTTCATCGACATGGCGGTGGACGGCCTGCCGCGCCTTTCCTGGGACTTCCTCACCAGCTACCCCTCGCGCAAGCCCGCGCAGGCGGGGATACTCTCGGCCTGGGTCGGCTCGTCGCTGGTCATGCTGGTGACGGCCTTTTTCGCCGTGCCGCTGGGGGTCGCCTCGGGCATCTACCTCGAGGAATACGCGCCCAAGAACTGGGTCACCGACATCATCGAGATCAACATCACCAACCTGGCCGGGGTGCCCTCCATCATCTACGGGCTGCTCGCGCTCGGGCTGTTCGTCTACCAGTTCGGCCTGGGCCAGTCGATCCTCGCCGCCGGCCTGACGCTGGCGCTGCTCATCCTGCCCGTTGTCATCGTCGCGACGCGCGAAGCGATCCGTTCGATTCCCCAAGGCATCCGCGAAGGCGCCTACGCGCTCGGCTCGACCAAGTGGCAGGTGAGCAAGGACCACATCATTCCGTATTCCATGCCGGGCATCCTGACGGGCGTGATCATCGGCATGGCGCGCGCGATCGGCGAGACCGCGCCGGTGATCACCATCGGCGCGCTCACCTTCATCGCCTTCCTGCCGCCGCCGCCGGTGAGCGCCGAGCCGCCGTTCGTCAGCTTCGAGTGGCTGACCGCGGGCTTCACCGTGATGCCGATCCAGATGTTCAACTGGACGTCGCGCCCGGAGGCGGCGTTCCTGCAGAACGCGGCGGCGGCCGGCTTCGTCCTGGTATTGATGACGCTCGGCATGAACGCCGCCGCCATCTGGCTGCGCTACAGGCTGAGGAAGAAGATCAAATGGTAGCCGTCCCCGCGCAGGAGGCAGCCCCGGCCGTAACCAAGGCGGAAGTCCGCGCCCTGAATTTCTTCTACGGCGAGTTCCAGGCGCTGAAGGGCCTGCGCATGCCGGTCTATGAGAAGCAGGTGACCGCGCTCATCGGCCCCTCGGGCTGCGGCAAGTCCACGTTCCTGCGCTGCTTCAACCGCATGCACGACCTGTATCCGGGCAACCGCTACGAGGGCGAGATCCGGCTCTACCCGGACGACGTCAACATCCTGGCGCCGGCCGTGGACCCGATCGAGGTGCGCATGCGCGTCTCGATGGTGTTCCAGAAGCCCAATCCGTTTCCGAAGTCGATCTACGAGAACGTCGCCTACGGGCTGCGCGTGCGCGGCGAGAGCCGGCGCGTCACGCTGAACGAGAAGGTCGAGGAGGCGCTCAGGAGCGCCGCGCTGTGGGACGAGGTCAAGGACCGGCTGCAGGAGCCCGCCTTCAACCTCTCGGGCGGCCAGCAGCAGCGCCTGTGCATCGCGCGCGCCCTCGCCACCGACCCGGAGATCCTGCTGTTCGACGAGCCCACTTCGGCGCTCGACCCGATCGCCACCGCCTCGATCGAGGAGCTGATCCACGACCTCAAGGCCAAGGTGACCATCGTCATCGTGACGCACAACATGCAGCAGGCGGCACGCGTGTCGGACTACACCGCCTACATGTACCTCGGCGAGCTGATCGAGTACGGCGTCACCGACGAGATCTTCATCAAGCCGAAGAAGAAGCAGACCGAGGACTACATCACCGGCCGCTTCGGCTAGGGTTTGCGCCCGCGTGCCGCGGGTTTGACGCATGTCAAGCGCCCGGGCGCCGCTTGCGGCAGTATGGCGGGCGTGGAGACGATACGCACGGACGTGGCGATCATCGGCGCCGGGGGCGCGGGCCTGCGCGCCGCGATCGCCATCGCCGAGGCGGCTCCCACCGTTCGCATCGCCCTGATCTCCAAGGTCTATCCGATGCGCAGCCACACCTGCGCGGCGGAAGGCGGGGCGGCGGGGGTGATCAAGGCCGATGACAGCCTCGAGCATCACTTCAACGATACCGTGGGCGGCGGGGACTGGTTGTGCGACCAGGACGCCGTGGATTACCTGGTGCGGGAAGCGCCGAAGGAACTCATCCAGCTCGAGCACTGGGGCTGTCCATGGAGCCGCGAGCCGAATGGGTCCGTGGCGGTGCGCCCGTTCGGCGGCATGAAGAAGCAGCGCACCTGGTTCGCTGCCGACAAGTCGGGCTTTCACATCCTGCATACGCTGTTCCAGACTTCGCTGCAGTTTTCCTCGATCCGGCGCTTT
>CAZAEG010000299.1:0-6301 GCA_964484035.1 uncultured Enterobacteriaceae bacterium
GGTGGCGTGCACACGCTGACCGGGCCGGTGTGGGGCGCCGCGCTCTTCACGTGGCTGCAGGACAGCGTGTCGCGCGGCTTCGACTACTGGCGGGCGGTGATCGGCGCCGTGATTCTCCTGCTGGTCCTCGTGCTGCCGGGCGGACTGGGCAGCCTGCTGCGCGGGAGGCGCGCGCCGTGAGCGGGCTCCGGGTGCGCGATCTCGCGAAGGCCTACGGCGGCGTGCAGGCGCTGCGCGGCGTCAGCTTTGCGGTCGGCGCGGGCGAAGTCGTGGCGATGATCGGGCCGAACGGCGCGGGCAAGTCCACGTGCTTCGACATTCTGAACGGGCAGCTCGCAGCCGACCGCGGCGCCGCGGCGCTCGCCGGACACAGCCTCGTCGGCAAGGCGCCGCGACAGATCTGGCGTCTCGGCGTGGGCCGCACGTTCCAGATCACCGCCACGTTCGCCTCCATGACGGTCCGCGAGAACGTGCAGATGGCCCTGCTCTCGCACCATCGCCGCCTGTGGTCGCTCACCTCGAGTGCCGTGCGCGCCTACGCCCGCCAGGCGGACGCGCTGCTCGAGCGCGCCGGGATCCTGCCGCAGGCCGAACGCCCCTGCGACATCCTCGCCTATGGCGACCTGAAGCGACTGGAGCTCGCGGTGGCGCTCGCCAACCGGCCGCGGCTGCTGCTCATGGACGAGCCGACCGCGGGCATGGCGCCGCCCGAACGCGACGCGCTGATGCGCCTCGTGGCAGATCTCGCGCGCAGCGACGGCACCGCGGTCCTGTTCACCGAGCACGACATGGACGTGGTCTTCACGCACGCCGACCGTGTCCTCGTGCTCGCCGAGGGCGAGCTTATCGCCGAGGGCAACCCGGCGACGGTGCGCGCCGATGAACGGGTGCGCGCGGTCTACCTCGGGAACGGCGATGCTTGAGGTGCGCGCCCTGGGCGCCGCCTACGGCAAGGCGCAAGTCCTGTTCGGCCTGGATTTCAGCGCGCGGGCGGGCGAAGTGCTGGCGCTCCTGGGCCGCAACGGCGCCGGCAAGACGACCGCCCTGAAGCGGCTCATGGGGCTCCTGCCGCCGCAGGGCGGCGAAATCCGCTTCGACGGCGCGCGCATCGACGCCCTGCCGCCCTACCGCATCGCGCGGCTCGGGCTGGGCTACGTTCCGGAGGAGCGGCGCATCTTCACCGACCTCTCGGTGCGCGAAAACCTGGAGGTGGGCCGCCAGCCGCCGCGGGCGGGGACCCTGGACTGGACGCCCGAAAAGCTGTTCGAGCTGTTTCCCAACCTCGGGCGCATGCAAGACCGCCTCGGCGGCCGGATGTCGGGCGGCGAGCAGCAGATGCTTGCCCTCGCGCGCACGCTGATGGGCAATCCGCGCGCCATCCTGCTGGACGAACCCGCCGAAGGCCTCGCGCCGCTCGTCGCCGCGCAGGTCGCAACGGCGATTCTCGAGCTCAAGGCGCGGGGCCTGTGCGTGCTGCTGAGCGAGCAGAACCTGCGCTTTGCGCGCCGGGTCGCCGACCGCGCGTGCCTGCTCGAGCTGGGACGTATCGTCGCTTCGGGGACGCTCGACGCCGTGCAGGCGCGGTATGCGCTCGCCTGAGGCGTTCACGCGGCGATCGGTGCCCGCGCCCGGCCTGCCGTAATGACGCGATTGCGGCCGCCGTTCTTCGCTTCGTAGAGCGCCGTATCGGCCGCCGAGAGCAGCGTATCCCAGTCTTCGCCGTCGAGGCCGTAGGTGGAAACCCCGCCGCTCACCGTGACTTCGATGCGCCTGCCGTCCACGGCAATGCCGCGCGCTTCCAGGTCGCGGCGCACGCGCTCGGCGACGCGCAGCGCCGTTTCCTTGCCCGTGTTCGGCATGAGAAGCGCGAACTCCTCCCCGCCGTAGCGGCCGACGGTATCGTGCTTGCGGATGTCCGCGCGCAGTACCTCGGCGAACGCCTTGAGCGCGCGGTCACCGAACGGGTGGCCGTACTGGTCGTTCAGGCGCTTGAAGCCGTCCAGGTCGAACACCGCCAGGCTGAACGCCGGGCCGCCGCGCGCGCAGCGCGAGACTTCGCGCTCGAATTCCTCGAGGAACGTGCCGCGGTTATACAGGCCGGTGAGCGCATCGTAGTGCGCCGCGCGCACCAGCTCCGATTGCAGGCTCTCGATCTCCATCCACATCACGCTCAGTGTCGAGACGATGATGAAGCCGGAGTAGAAGAGGAACACGGCATCGTTGAAAGGGCTGGCGGCGAGCGCCGAGCGCGGTGGAAACACGAGCGTGCCGGCGATGCGCAGTGCGGTGATCGCGGCCAAGCCCCAAAAGACGTACTCGGTGACGCGGGAAGACAGCCTGCAGGCGGCCGGCGCCTTGCGGTGCAGGAGCAGCGCGGCGCGCAAGGCGATGACGCACAGTGCCGCGGAAATGGCGATCGCGCGGCCGACGTGGCTGGGTTGCCCCTCGGTGAAAACCAGCAGCATCCCGGACAACGCCGCGAGCATCGTCCAGCTCAACGCGTCGCGCGGCGTGCTGCCGACGAATACGCGCAGGGCACGCATTGCCAGCACGAGGGCGGCGACGATCAGCGTATTGCCTACGACCGCCGAGAGCCAAAGCGGAACGTAATCGCGCATCGCCAAGCCGAGCAGGCCTACGGCGAGCACCAGCATCGCCTTGCCCCAGGATCCGATGATGCGGCTGGAACCGCTCAATGAGGCGAAAGCGATCGAAACCGATCCCAGCAGCAGTGCCGTGAGCACGCTCGCTACGACAAGGGAACGGGGGTCGAGCTCCATGGCGCGTTGCGCCATGGTGTAACGCTGAGCGCAGAGTTACAAGCCTGAAAAAAACAGGGTCAGTAGCGATACGGCTCGGCGCATTTGACGATCTCCGCGATATTCGGGAGATCGAGACAATGCCGGGCGTCCTCGTCCACGCGCATGGGCCGCTTGCCCGTCGCTGCGGCCGTCTTCATCGGCTTCGCATCGTCCCCCGCGCCTGCGGGCTTGCCCTGCTCCAGCTTGATTCCGTCCGGCTTGGAGGCGTCCGTCTGCGCGTCCGCGAAGCCCATGGGAAGAACCGCAAGTACTGCGATAAGAGCAACCGCTAAGGCATTGTTTGTCATGGGTCTGGCCTTGTAGGGGAACCCCAGCCCGCATGCTAGAACCATCCGGGCCAGGACGCAATCCCCTGCTAGGCTTCGCCCCGATGACGTCCCTCGCCCGCTACGCCTGGCTGGCCGTGGCCACCGCCCTCGCCACCATGGCACTGAAAGGCTATGCGGCTTGGCTCACCGGCTCGCTCGGCCTGCTATCCGACGCGCTGGAGTCCTTCGTCAATCTGGGCGCAGCGCTCATCGCGCTCTACACGCTGCGTGTCGCCACGCGCCAGCCGGACGAAAAGCATCCGTTCGGCTACACCAAGGCCGAGTACTTCTCTTCCGCGGTGGAAGGCGGGTTGATCGCGCTGGCGGCGATTGCCATCGTCGCCGCGGCCGTGCCCCGGCTGATCGAGCCGCAGCCCATCCTGCGCTTCGACGTCGGCATCTTCGTCTCGCTTGTGGCGGCGGCGCTGAACCTCGGTACCGCGCTGGTGCTGCTGCGCGCCGGCAAACGCCACGATTCCATCGCCCTGGAGGCCGATGCGCACCACCTGTTTACCGACGTATGGACCTCGATCGGCGTCGTCGTCGGGGTCGGCGCCACAGTGCTCACGGGATGGCTGGCAATCGATCCCCTGATCGCCATGGCCGTCGCGGTGCACATCCTGTGGGTGGGAACCGGGGTAGTGCGCCGCTCGGTGCTCGGCCTCATGGACCGCGCGCTGCCCGAGCCCGACCTGGAGCGCATCCGCGCCATCCTGGATGCGTATCGCGCCGATGGACTCGATTACCACGCGCTCAGGACGCGGCGCGCGGGGCGACTGCGCCTCGTCGAGATGCACCTCCTGGTGCCGGGCGAAATGAGCGTGCGCGAGGGACACCGCATTGCCGACGAGATCGAAGCGAAGATCCGCGCGCAGCTGCCCGGCGCCGCGGTGATGACGCACCTCGAGCCGATCGAGGACCCGGCGTCCTACCGCGACGACGCGCTCATCCGCTAGGCGCTAGAGCGTCCTCGCGGTTTCGCGCAGCACGTACTTCTGGATCTTGCCGGTCGCGGTCGTCGGCAGATCGCCGAACACGACCTTGCGCGGCACCTTGTAGCGCGCCAGGTTATCGCGGCACCACTGGATGAATTCCGCCTCGGTGGCCTGTACGCCGGGCTTGAGCTGCACGAAGGCGCACGGCGTCTCGCCCCACTTGTCGTCGGGCCGCGCCACCACCGCCGCCAGCGCCGTGGCCGGATGCTTGTAGAGGGCGATCTCGACCTCGACCGACGAGATGTTCTCGCCGCCCGAGATGATGATGTCCTTCTTGCGGTCCTTGATCTCGATGTAGTTCGTCGGATGCCATACCGCCAGGTCGCCCGTATGCATCCAGCCGCCGTGGAACACTTCGGCGGTGGCTTTCGCGTCCTTCAGGTAGCCGAGCATCACGGTGTTGCCCTGGACGAGGATCTCGCCCAGGGTCCGGCCGTCCTTCTTCACCGGCTTGCAGGTCCGGGAATCGCCGACGATGTGGCCCTCGACGACCTGGTAGCGCACGCCCTGGCGCGCCATTTCCACCGCCCGTTCCTCGATCGGCAGCGCGGCCCAGGAATCCTGCTCGGCGCAGAAGGTCGACGGCCCCTGCAGCTCGGTCATGCCGTAGATGTGCAGCACCTTGAAGCCGAGTTCCTCCATGCCCTTGATCACCTTCGCCGGCGGCGGCGAGCCGCCGGTCATGATGTGCACCGGCTGCGCGAATTTCCGCCGCTGCCCCTCCGGGGCGCCAATCAGCATCGAGAGCACCGTCGGCGCACCGCACATGTGCGTCACACCGTGCTCTGCGATCATCAGGAAGACGAGCGCCGGGTCCACCGCACGCAGGCAGACATGGGTTCCCGCCATGGCGGTGACCGACCACGGATAGCACCAGCCGTTGCAGTGGAACAGCGGCAGGGTCCAGAGGTAGACCGGATGCGCGGGCATCGCCCAGGCGACGATGTTGCCCAGCGCCTCGAGATAGGTGCCGCGGTGATGGTACACCACGCCCTTCGGGCGGCCCGTCGTTCCCGATGTGTAATTGAGCGCGATGGGGTCGTCCTCCGAGCGCGGCAGGCGCCAGGCGAAGCCGGGATCGCCGCCGGCGATGAACTTCTCGTACTCCATGGACCCGAGGCGCTCGCCCGGGCCCGTGTACAGGGGGTCGTCGACGTCGATCACGAACGGCTTTTTCCTCAGCTTCTTCAGCGCGGGGCCGACGACGCCTGCGAACACGCGGTCGGTGATGAAGA
The DNA here is from genome assembly GCA_964484035.1 of uncultured Enterobacteriaceae bacterium. GTDB lineage: Bacteria > Pseudomonadota > Gammaproteobacteria > Burkholderiales > SG8-39 > JAABQT01. Next base: position 5,361 of record CAZAEG010000299.1, read on the forward strand.
CCTTCGCCTCCGCGTGCTCCAGGATGTAGGCGACGGTGTCGGCGTCAAGGCGAGTGTTGATGGTGTTGAGCACCGCGCCGAGCATCGGCACGCCGTAGTGCGCGTCGAGCATCGCGGGCACATTGGGCAGCATGGCCGAGACCACGTCGCCGCGCTTCACGCCGCGCTTCGCGAGCGCCGAGGCCAGGCGCAGCGCGCGCTCGAGGAACTGCGCATACGTGATGCGGGCGCCGCCGTGGATCACGGCGACACGCCCGGGATATATTTCCGCCGCACGTGGCAGGAACGCGAGCGGCGAAAGCTCCTGGCGATTCGCGGGCCCGGGCTCAAGCGCCGCCCACTGGTCCTTTTTGCGCACCGCAGCAACGCGTTTCTTCTTTGCCATCGCCTCCTCCCCGTTCTACACTGGCTGCGCAAATCTACTCCTAGGAGGGGGTCCCGTGAAAACACTCGCTCTGGCCGTTTCCCTGGCGCTCGCCGCAGGCACCGCGCAGGCCCAGGACAAGACCATCAAGATCGCCGGCTTCGGCGCCAAGTCGGGCGTGGTGCGCTCGTTCGGCATCAACAGCGAAGCGGCGCTGCTCGCGGCCGCGGACGTGATCAACAAGGCGGGCGGCGTGAAGCTCGCCGACGGCAGCAAGGCCAAGATGGCGGTCGAGTTCTACGACGACCGCTGCAACGCCGAGGAAGGCATCTCCGTGATCCGGCGCATCGCCGGCACCGACGCCGTGGTGGCGGTGGGCCCGACCTGCTCCAACGTCGCCGAGCCGCTGTTCGGCATCCTGCAGAAGAAGGCGGGCGATGCCAGCGATTCCGGCCTGCAGATGCCCGTGTTCACCGATGTCGCCATCAAGGTGGGCCTGGCCAAGATCTCGGAGTGGGCGTTCCGCAACGTGCCCAACGAGATGACGATGTACAACTCGCTGTTCTACTGGCTGCAT
>CAZAEG010000300.1:0-3869 GCA_964484035.1 uncultured Enterobacteriaceae bacterium
CAGACGAATGAAACGCCGCCCGGCGTGCAGTGGCGGCGCGTGCTCGACATGGAAGTCGGAGAATACCCGGACGTGCGTCGCGCCTTCGTGCCGGTGGGCTGCATGCACTGCGACGACCCGCCCTGCATGCACGTATGCCCGAGCACCGCGACGAAAAAACGCGCCGACGGCATCGTCACCATCGACTACGACCTGTGCATCGGTTGCGGCTACTGCGCGGTCGCCTGCCCCTACCAGGCGCGCTACAAGTCGAGCGAGGACGCGAAGCGCCCCGACGTGGCGACGAAATGCACCTTCTGCGTAGAGCGCATCGACGCGGGGCTCGCGCAAGGCCTGAAGCCCGGAGTGGATCCCGAGGCGACGCCCGCCTGCGTCAATTCCTGCATTGCCCAGGCGCTGCACTTCGGCGACGTGGAGGACCCGCAAAGCAACATCGCGCAACTGCTCGCCGAGAACCAGCACTTTCGCATGCACGAGGAGCTCGGCACCGGCCCGCGCTTCTATTACCTCTGGGACAAGGCGCGATGAGCTTCGGGCCCAAGGCCTGGATCCAGCAGCACTGGGACGCGCGCGCCGCGCTCAACTTCATGCTCGGCGGCGCGGGCGGCGGCCTGCTGATCGCCGCGGCGATGGCGTATCCGGACAGCCGCGCGCCCGTTGGGCTCTCGCTCGCGCTCGTCGCCGTCGGCCTGGGCGCGGTGTGGCTCGAGATCGGGAAAAAGCTGCGCGCGGTGAACGTGTTCTTCAACCCGTTCACCTCCTGGATGACGCGCGAGTCGTTCGTCGCACTCCTGCTGTTCGCGCTCGGCGCCCTGGCGCTCTGGCGGCCCGCGTTCCTGCCCTTCGCGGCGGCCGCGGCGCTTGCCTTCATCTACTGCCAGGGGCGCATCCTGCGCGCTTGCATAGGGATCCCCGCCTGGCGCGCGCCGCAGGTGACGCTGCTCATCGTCGCCACCGCGCTTGCCGAGGGCGCGGGCCTCGCGCTCTTCTTCACCACCGCGCCGCTCGCCGTCGGCTGGTTCGGGCTCGCGCTCGTCCTGCGCGCGTTCGCCTGGACGCGCTATCGCGCCGCGGTCTCGAACCCCGCGCTGGAAGCGCCGGGCAAGGCGCTGGTGCAGCTCGGCACGATCGCCGCACTGGTGCTCGCGCTCGCCGGCGGCTGGGTGCCCGGGTCGGCGCCGCTCGCCGGTCTGCTGGCCGTCGCCACCGGCCTGTGGCTCAAGTTCGCGCTGGTGACGCGCGCCTCGCTCAACCAGGGATTCGCGCTCCCGCGCCTGCCGGTGCGCGGCGCGCGCTGACCGGAGAAACCGACCATGACCGCCATGCTCCAGCCTCAGTTCGCGGCGAAAGTGCATCCGCGCGCCGCGAAGCGTCGCTTCTTCTTCGACCGCGAAGCGGAGACCCTCTCGCGCGACGCGCTCACGAAGCTGCAGTTGAAGCGCCTGCGCGCGACGCTGAAGGACGCCTGCGACAAGGTGCCGCTGCACCGCGATCGCCTGCGCGAGCTGGACGTGCGCCCGCAGGACATCAGGACGCTGGACGACGTGCGTAAGCTCCCCTTCACGCTGAAGACCGACCTGCGCGAGCACTATCCGTTCGGCATGTTCGCGCGGCCGCGCGAGCGGCTCGCGCGCCTGCATGCGTCCTCGGGCACCACCGGCAAGCCCACCGTGGTCGGCTACACCGCGCGCGACATCGACACCTGGGCGGACCTGATGGCGCGCTCGATGGCCTGCGCCGGCGCGCGCCCCGGAGACGTGGTGCACAACGCCTACGGCTACGGCCTGTTCACGGGCGGCCTGGGCGCGCATTACGGCGCCGAGCGGCTCGGCGCCACCGTGGTGCCGATGTCGGGCGGCTCGACCGAGCGCCAGGTGCTGCTCATCCAGGACTTCGGCGCGCGCGTGCTGTGCGCGACGCCCTCCTACGCGCTCAACATCGCCGAGGTGGCCGAGCACGAGGGCGTGGACCTGCGCGCCTCGAAGCTCGAGATCGGCCTGTTCGGCGCCGAGCCCTGGAGCGAGGCGCTGCGCCGCGAGATCGAGGAGCGCATGGGACTGAAGGCCGTGGACGTCTACGGCCTCTCCGAGATCATGGGCCCGGGCGTCGCGGTGGAGTGCGAGGCGCAGGCAGGCCTGCACGCCTGGGAAGACCACTTCCTCGTCGAGATCATCGATCCGGAGAGCGGGCGGCCGGTGCCGGAAGGGCAGGCGGGCGAGCTGGTGATCACCACGCTCACCAAGGAAGCGCTGCCGATGATCCGCTACCGCACGCGCGACATCACGCGCGCCACCACCGCGCGCTGCGCCTGCGGCAGGAACCACGTGCGTCTGCAGCGCATCACCGGCCGCAACGACGACATGCTGATCATCCGCGGCGTGAACGTCTATCCCTCGCAGATCGAGGCGGTGCTGGTGGGGCTGCCGGGCATCGCGCCGCATTACCAGATCGTCGTCGAGCGCAGCGGCAGCCTCGACGAGCTCACCGTCGAGATCGAGGCGGCCTCGCTCGAGCATGTGCTCGAGGAGCTCGAAGCGCGCGTGCGCCACCAGATCAAGACCATGATCGGCGTCACCACCAAGGTGGTGGCGAAAAAGCCGGGCGAGGTGCCGCGCTCGCAGGGCAAGGCGGTGCGCGTGCGCGACCTGCGGCCGAAGAGCAAGTAATGTTCGCCAACGTCGCGCGCAGCCGCCTGCTTCCCATGTCGGTGCCGTTCCGCTACTTCGGCGCGGCGGCGGCCTTTCAGGTTCTCGCCTGGGCGGCGCTGCTCGCGGGCGCGCGCGACGTCGCGTCCTTCCCCGGCGGCCTCGGGTGGCCGTTCGCTGCGCTGCACCTCGCCACGCTCGGCGTGCTGGCGATGGCGGCGATCGGCGCGACGCTGCAGCTGCTGCCGGTGGCGACGCGCCAGCCGGTGCGCTCGGTCGGCGCGGCGAAGCTCGTCTGGTGGTTGTTCACCCCGGGCGTGCTCGTCCTTGCCGGCGGCGCGGCGGCCTACGCGCCGCGCGCCATGGCGCCGGGCGCCGCGCTGGCAGTGGCAGCGCTCGCGCTCTACGGCTGGCTCCTCGGGCGCAACCTGTGGGGCGCGCGCGGCATGCCGGTGGTGGTGGCGCACGGCTGGGCGGCGCTCGCCGCGCTCGCCGGGCTGGCCGTCACGGGACTCGCGCTGGTGGCGCGCTACGAGCACGGACTCGCGCTCGATCACCCGGCATTTCGCGGCGCGCACCTCGTGCTCGCCGCCTACGGTTTCATGGGCCTGCTCGCCTTCGGCCTGTCGCAGTTCCTGCTGCCGATGCTGGCGATCGCGCGGCCGCCCGCGCCGCGCAGCGCCTACGCCGCGCTCGGCGCGGCGCTCTGCGCCATCCTGCTTGCGCTCGGCGGCCATGTCGGCGTGGCCGCGCTCGCCGGGCTCGTGGCCGCGGCGATCCACGTCGTCTCGATCGAGCGCTCGCTGCGCGCGCGCCTGCGCCCGGCACTCGGGCCCGCGTTCCAGCTGGTGCGCGCGAGCTGGGCGCTGCTGCTCGCGAGCCTCGCGCTCGCCTTGGCGATGGCGCTCGGCTGGGCGCCACCGCGCGCGGGCGTGCTGTTCGTCCTGCTGCTCGTGCCGGGTTGGCTGCTCACGTTCCTGCTCGGCGTCCTGCAGCGCATCGTGCCCTTCCTCGCCTCGGTGCATGCGGGCAAGCGCGCACCCCCGCTCGCCTCCGCGCTCAGCCCGCAGGGGCCGCTCGCCGCGCACCGCGTACTGCACTTCGCTGCGCTCGCCGGGCTGCTCGCCGGCGTGGCGCTCGACGCATCCTGGCTCGTGCAGGCGGCAGCGGTCGCCGGCCTGGCCGGAGCGCTCGCCTTCGCCGCCTTCTTCGCCGGCGTGCTCC
>CAZAEG010000301.1:0-10006 GCA_964484035.1 uncultured Enterobacteriaceae bacterium
GTCTGCTCGCGCTCGTCGTTGCCGCCGCCCAGGCCCGCGCCGCGCTGGCGGCCGACCGCGTCGATCTCGTCGATGAACACGATGCAGGGCGCGTGCTTCTTCGCCTGCTCGAACATGTCGCGCACGCGCGCCGCGCCCACGCCGACGAACATCTCGACGAAGTCGGAGCCCGAAATGGAGAAGAACGGCACCTTGGCCTCGCCGGCGATGGCGCGCGCGAGCAGCGTCTTGCCGGTGCCGGGATTGCCGACCATCAGCACGCCGCGCGGGATGCGCCCGCCGAGCTTCTGGAACTTGGAAGGGTCGCGCAGGAAGTCGACCAGCTCGGCCACTTCCTCCTTCGCCTCCTCGCAGCCCGCGACGTCGGCGAAGGTCACCGTGTTGGTGGACTCGTCGAGCATGCGCGCGCGCGACTTGCCGAAGCTGAAGGCGCCGCCCCGCCCGCCGCCCTGCATCTGGCGCATGAAGAAGATCCACACGCCGATGAGCAGCAGCATCGGGAACCAGGAGACGAAGATGTTCATGAGGAGCGAGGGCTCCTCCTCGGGCTTGGCCTCGATCTTGACCCCGTACTTGAGCAGGTCGGAGACCAGCCAGATGTCGCCCGGCGAGTAGCTGGTGACGCGCTTGCCGTCCTGGGTGGTGGCCTTGAGCTGGCGCCCCTCGATCGTCACCTTGGAGATGCTCCCGGACTTGACCTCCTCCAGGAACTGCGAGTACTCCATCGGCGCCTGCGCGATCTGGCGGGTGTTGAACTGGTTGAACACCGTCATCAGCACGAGGCCGATCACCAGCCAGATGACGAGGTTTTTAAGCATGTTGTTCAAGGACTTGCTCCTATTCGGGGCGGCGCGGCAAGAAGACAAGTTTACGCCGTTTTGGATAGATTGCGGCGCATCCGCGGGGTTCAAGCCTTTCTCAGGCCCCGGGCGAGCAAATAATTTTCGCGGGACTCTCCTCGGGAAGCGGCCGGCTTCCTAACCGCAACCGTTTGAAACACCGCCCTTAGCTCCTTAAGCACCTCGTCGAAGGCGCCACCGTGGAACACTTTCACCAGGAAGGCGCCTTGCGGCTTCAATGCGCGTCGACACAGCTCGATCGCCGTCATCGAGATCTCCGCAGCGCGCGCCTGGTCCACCCCAGGCACACCGGTGATGTTGGGCATCATGTCCGAAAGCACCACGTCCGCCTTGCCGCCGAGGGCGCCTTCGAGATCCACCTCGCGAAAATCACCCTTGAAGATTGTCACCCCGTGGATCGGCTTCACCTCCAGCAAGTCCACGGCCACTACTTTGCCGCCGGGCTTCACACTGTCAGCCGCCACCTGCGACCAGCCACCCGGCGCGGCGCCGAGGTCCAGCACCCGCATGCCGGGCTTGAGCAGCTTGTCCCTCTTGTCGATCTCCAGCAGCTTGTAAGCCGCACGCGAGCGGTAACCGGCTTCCTTCGCCCGGCGGACGTAGGTGTCTGTGACGTGGCGGCGGAGCCAGGCTTTGGTCGATTTCGCCATCGGCATCGATCTTATACTCGCGGCATGGATCGAAAGCTGCTGAAGGCGCGCGCCCATTCGCTCCACCCCATCCTGCAGCTGGGCGGGAAGGGCCTGACCGACGCGGTAGTCGCCGAAATCGACCGCGCGCTCGCGCATCACGAATTAATCAAGATCCGCGCTGCGCCGCTCAACCGCGACGAGCGCACGGTGGCGCTCGCCAGCATCTGCGAGCGCACCGGCGCCGAGGCCGTGCAGCACATCGGCAAGATCTTCGTTCTTTTCCGCGAGAAGCCTACCGAGGCGCCGGCTGATACCCCGGCCCCGCCACCGGCGCGCGCTCGGGCAGCACCTCCTGGTCCACGTCCGAGCGGAAGGTCCGCGCGTAGCTGGCGAAAAGACGTCCGCCCGGCTCGAGCAGGCGCACCTCGACGCGGTAGTCGCGGCCGGCCCGCACCCCGCGCACGGGCGGCGAGCGGAACACGTACTCCAGGCGGTCCCAGGACGCGGTCTCGCGCATGACGAAGGGCGCGCCGCCGGCGGGATCTTCGAGCCGCGCTTCGACGATCGTGCCCTCGGGAAGGCGGCGCAGGCGCTTCACCACGAAGCCGTAGTCGGCCTCGGCGAGCCGGTAGTTGAAGACGAAGCCGCCGCCGAGGAATTCGAGGTAGGGACCGTCGTCCGGCGAGCAGGCGGCCACCAGGACGAGCGCGAGCAGCGCGACCCGCCTATTCGTAGCGGACGTCCAGGATCTCGTACTTCTTGATGCCACCCGGCGTGTGCACGTCGACCTGGTCGCCGGCCTCCTTGCCGATCAGCGCGCGCGCGATCGGCGAGGAGATCGAGATGCGCCCGGCCTTGATGTCGGCTTCGTCCTCGCCGACGATCTGGTAGGTCACCGCGCCGCCGCCCTTTTCCTCGAGATCGACGGTCGCGCCGAATACGCAGCGGCCGTCGGCATCGAGCAGCTTCGGATCGATCAGGTTGGCGTTGCCGAGCTTCGCCTCGATCTCCGAAATGCGCCCTTCGATGAAGCCCTGCTGGTTTCGCGCCGCGTCGTATTCGGCGTTCTCCGACAGGTCGCCGTGGGCGCGCGCTTCGGCGATGGCCTGCGAATTGGCCGGTCGCTCGACGCTCTTCAGGCGGTGCAGCTCCGCGCGCAGCTTTTCTGCGCCGCGCAATGTCATGGGGGTCTTGGCCATCAGGAAGTGGATGCTACCGAGCGAGTGAGGGGAGCCGCCCCGAGTTTCGCATGCAGGTCCTGCAGGCGGTAGGGCTCGAGCCGGGACAGGTGCTGCATGCCGGCGCAGGCCGCTTTCGCCCCGGCGATGGTGGTGTAGTAGGTCACGCGCGCCTGCAGCGCCGTGGTGCGGATGGAGCGCGAGTCCGAGATGGCGGTACGCGTGTCTTCCACGGTGTTGACGATGAAGCTTACCTCGCCGTTCTTGATCATGTCGACGATGTGCGGCCGCCCCTCCGCCACCTTGTTGACCGGGGTCGCCGCCACGCCGGCGGCCGCCAGTGCCGCCGCCGTGCCGCGCGTGGCGAGCACGGTGAAGCCGAGCGCCACGAGATCGCGCCCCACGTCCGCCGCCGCGCGCTTGTCGCCGTCGCGCACGCTGATGAAGGCGCGCCCGTCCTTGGGCAGCCGCACGCCCGCGGCGAGTTGCGACTTGACGAACGCCTCGCCGAAGGACTCGCCCACCCCCATGACTTCGCCGGTCGACTTCATCTCGGGCCCGAGGATCGTGTCCACGCCCGGAAACTTGCCGAACGGGAACACCGCCTCCTTCACCGAAAAGTACGGCGGCGTGATGGTGCCCCGGATCCCCTGCGCGGCGAGGCCGATGCCGGCCATGGCGAGCGCCGCGATCTTGGCGAGCGGCCGGCCGGTGGCCTTCGAGACGAAGGGCACCGTGCGTGAGGCACGCGGGTTCACTTCCAGCACGTACACGTCCGACCCCTGGATGGCGAACTGCACGTTCATCAGGCCCCGCACCTGCAGCGCGCGCGCCATCAGCTCGGTCTGCCGGCCCAGCTCCCGCACCAGGTCGGCGGACAGCGAGTGCGGCGGCAGGCAGCAGGCCGAGTCGCCCGAATGCACGCCGGCCTGCTCCACGTGCTCCATGACGCCGCCGATGAGCACATCCTTGCCGTCGGCGATGCAATCCACGTCCACTTCGATCGCGTCCGACAGGTAGCGGTCGAGCAGCACCGGCGAATCGTTCGATACCTTGACCGCGCTCTTCATGTAGCGCTCGAGATCGGCCGGGTGGTGCACGATCTCCATGGCGCGCCCGCCGAGCACGTAGCTCGGCCGCACGACGACCGGATAGCCGATCGCCTCCGCATGCCTTGCCGCCTCCGCGGCGGAGCGCGCGGTGCGGTTGGGGGGCTGGCGCAGCTTCAGCTTGTCCAGCAGCTGCTGGAAGCGCTCGCGGTCCTCCGCCGCGTCGATCGAATCGGCGCTCGTGCCGATGATCGGCACGCCGGCGGCCTCGAGATCGCGCGCGAGCTTGAGCGGCGTCTGGCCGCCGTACTGCACGATCACGCCCCAGGGCTTTTCCTTGTCGACGATCTCGAGCACGTCCTCGAGCGTGAGCGGCTCGAAGTACAGGCGGTCGGAGGTGTCGTAATCCGTGGACACGGTCTCCGGGTTGCAGTTGACCATGAGGGTCTCGAAGCCCGCCTCGCGCAGCGCGAGCGCCGCGTGCACGCAGCAGTAGTCGAACTCGATGCCCTGGCCGATCCGGTTCGGGCCGCCGCCCAGCACCATCACCTTGCGCCGGTCGGTGGGCTCGGCTTCGCACTCCTCCTCGTAGGTCGAGTACAGGTAGGCGGTGGTGGTCGAGAACTCGGCGGCGCAGGTGTCGACGCGCTTGTACACCGGACGGATGCCGAGCTTGTGGCGCTTGTCGCGCACCGCGCGCTCGCCGGTGTTGAACAGGTACGCGAGGCGCCGGTCCGAGAAACCCTTCCTCTTGAGCAGGCGCAGCGTGTCGGCGTCGATGTCGGCGAGCTTCTGGTCGTCGAGGCGCATCTCGAGCTCGACGATCTCCCTGATCTGCGCCAGGAACCACGGATCGATGCGCGTCAGTCGATGCACCTCCTCCAGCGTGAAGCCGTTCTCGAAGGCATCGCCCACGTACCAGATGCGCTCGGGACCCGGCTCGCCGAGCTCGCGCTCGATGGTCTCGCGGTCCGTGGTGCGCTGGTTCAGGCCGTCGACGCCGATCTCCAGGCCGCGCATCGCCTTCTGCAGCGACTCCTGGAACGTGCGCCCGATGGCCATCACCTCGCCCACTGACTTCATCTGCGTGGTGAGGCGGTCGTTCGCCTGCGGGAACTTCTCGAAGGCGAAGCGCGGCACCTTGGTGACCACGTAGTCCAGGGTCGGCTCGAAGGAGGCGGGCGTCGCGCCGCCGGTGATCTCGTTTCTCAGCTCGTCCAGCGTGTAGCCCACCGCGAGCTTCGCGGCCACCTTGGCGATGGGAAAGCCCGTCGCCTTCGAGGCGAGCGCCGACGAGCGACTGACGCGCGGGTTCATCTCGATCACCAGCAGGCGGCCGTCGTCCGGGTTGATGGCGAACTGCACGTTCGAGCCGCCGGTGTCGACGCCGATCTCGCGCAGCACCGCGATCGAGGCGTCGCGCAGGATCTGGTATTCCTTGTCGGTGAGCGTCTGCGCCGGCGCCACGGTGATCGAGTCGCCGGTGTGCACGCCCATCGGATCGAGGTTCTCGATCGAGCAGACGATGATGCAGTTGTCCGCCCGGTCGCGCACCACCTCCATCTCGAACTCCTTCCAGCCGATCACCGACTCTTCGATCAGCAGCTCGTTGGTGGGCGAGGCCTCCAGCCCGCGCTCGCAGATGGCGACGAACTCCTCGCGGTTGTAGGCGATGCCGCCACCCGTGCCGCCGAGCGTGAACGAGGGCCGGATCACCACCGGGAAGCCGAGGCTCGCCTGCACCTGCAGCGCTTCCTCCATCGAGTGGGCGAGCGAGGAGCGCGCCGAGGCGAGGCCGATGCGCGTCATCGCCTGCTTGAATTTTTCCCGGTCCTCCGCCTTGTCGATCGCCTCGCGCGAGGCGCCGATCATTTCCACGCCGAACTTCTCCAGCACGCCTTCGCGCGCGAGGTCGAGCGCGCAGTTGAGCGCGGTCTGCCCGCCCATGGTGGGCAGCAGCGCGCCGGGACGCTCGCGCTCGATGATGCGCGCCACGGTCTGCCAGGTGATCGGCTCGATGTAGGTGGCGTCCGCCATCTCCGGGTCGGTCATGATGGTGGCCGGATTGGAGTTCACCAGGATGACGCGGTAGCCTTCCTCGCGCAGCGCCTTGCACGCCTGCGCGCCCGAATAGTCGAACTCGCAGGCCTGGCCGATGACGATCGGGCCCGCGCCGATGATCAGGATCGAGTGCAGGTCAGCGCGCCTGGGCATCGGCCATCATCTTTGCGAAGCGGTCGAAGAGGTAGCCGACATCGTGCGGCCCCGGGCTCGCCTCGGGGTGGCCCTGGAAGCAGAATGCCGGCCTGTCGGTGCGCGCCAGGCCCTGCAGCGAGCCGTCGAACAGCGACACGTGCGTCGGGCGCAGGCAGGCGGGCAGGCTCGCCGGGTCCACGGCAAAGCCGTGGTTCTGGCTCGTGATCACCACCTGGCCGGTGTCGAGGTCCTTCACCGGGTGATTCGCCCCGTGGTGGCCGAACTTCATCTTCAGCGTCTTCGCCCCGGACGCGAGCCCCATCAGCTGGTGCCCGAGGCAGATGCCGAACACCGGCACGCGCGTGGCGTCGAGGATCTCGCCGACGGCCTCGATGGCGTAATCGCAGGGCTCGGGGTCGCCGGGGCCGTTGGACAGAAAGACGCCGTCGGGCTTCATGCGCAGCACCTCGCGCGCCGCGGTCTGCGCCGGCACGACGGTGATGCGCGCGCCGCGCTCGGCGAGCAGCCGCAGGATGTTCCGCTTGATGCCGTAGTCGTAGGCGACGACGTGGAACTTCGCGTCGTCGATGCGACGGTGGCCCTTGCCGAGCTCCCAGCGGCCCTCGCGCCACTCGAAGGGCTCGCGGGTCGTCACTTCCTTCGCCAGGTCCATGCCCGCCAGGCCCGGAAAGGCGCGCGCCGCGGCGAGCGCCTGCTCGACGCTCACCTCGCCCGACATCACGCATCCCGACTGTGCGCCCATTTCGCGCACCAGCCGCGTGAGCCTGCGCGTGTCGATGTCGGCGATCGCCACCACGCCGCGCTCCGCCAGGTAGTCGCCGAGGCTCCCCTGCGCGCGCCAACTCGACATCGTCGCCGGCACGTCGCGCACCACCAGCCCCGCCGCGTGCACTTTGTGCGATTCCTCGTCCTCGGCATTGACGCCGGTATTGCCGATGTGCGGGTGGGTCAGCGTGACGATCTGGCCGCAGTACGAGGGATCGGTGAGGATCTCCTGGTAGCCGGTCATGGCGGTGTTGAACACCACTTCGCCGGCGGCGAGCCCCGGGGCGCCCGCGCCGCGGCCCCGAAACACCGTCCCGTCGGCGAGGACGAGCACGGCGGGTGCGAGCGCAGGCAAAGCGAAACTCCCGGATTGGATGTGAAAAAGCGGAAGAGGCTCGCGCCCCTCCCGCTCGTCAGAGCGCCGAATTATACCGTGCCGGCTACTTCAGGCCAAGCACCTCGAACATGTCGTACAACCCGGGCGCGCGGCCGCGCAGCCACTTCGCCGCGCGCAGCGCCCCCGCGGCGTATGTTTGGCGGCTGTGTGAGCGCACCGCGATCTCCACGCGCTCGCCGACCCCGGCGAAGATCACCGTATGCTCTCCGACGATATCGCCGCCGCGGATGGCGTGGAAGCCGATGGCGCCCACCGGACGCTCGCCGGGTTCGCCCGAGCGCCCGTGCGTGGCGACGCTTGCGAGGTCGCGGCCCAGGGCCCCCGCCACCAGCTCGCCGAGCTTGAGCGCCGTGCCGGAAGGCGCGTCGACCTTGTGGCGGTGGTGCGCCTCGACGATCTCCACGTCGTAGGCGTCTCCCAGCGCCGCCGCCGCCGTCTGCGCCAGCCGGAACACGACGTTCACGCCGATGGCGAAGTTGGGCGAGAAGACGATCGGCAGGCGGCGCGCGCCTTCGGCGATGCGCGCCTTCTGCACGTCGCTGAAGCCGGTGGTGCCGATGACCATGGGCCTGCCGTGCTGCAGGCACGCCTCGAGATGCGCGAGCGTGCCTTCGGGACGCGTGAAATCGACCAGCACGTCGACGCCGGCGAGCGCGCCGAGATCCGAGCTGATCCGCAGGCTGCCTGCCGGCTGGCCCAGGGCCGCGCTGCCCGCAACATCGAGCGCGGCGGCGAGCGCCAGGTCCCGGTCCGCGAGCACCGCTTCGATCAGCGCGCGCCCCATGCGCCCGCCCGCGCCGGCGACGGCGACCTTCATCGCGCCGGCTCCGCAACGCCCGCCGCGGCCACGACGTCGCCCTCGAGGCGCGAGAGCCTGTCGCCCTCGAAGAACACGGCCAGCCGCCGCTGCACGCGCGGCTGGCCCGGCCGGTCGAGCAGGTACACGTAGTCCCAGCGGTCGGCGTGAAAGATGTCCGTGACCAGCGGCGTGCCGAGAACGAAGCGCACCTGCTCCTTGGTCATGCCGCGCTTCAACTGCGCCACCATCTCCTGCGACACGAAGTTGCCCTGCTGGATGTCGATGCGATAGGGCGCGAGCCAGCCGCAGCCGGCCAGCTGCAGCAGCAGGAGCATCAGGAGCGCGCGCCACATCGTCATATAATGATAATCGTTATGGGCTCGACGCAAAGCCTGAAGGACATCGGCCTCAAGGCCACCTTGCCCCGGCGCAAGGTGCTGGAGCTGTTCGAGAACAGCAAGGTGCGCCATCTGTCGGCGGAGGACGTGTACCGCAGCCTGATGGCCGAGGGCATCGACATCGGGCTCGCCACCGTGTATCGGGTGCTGACGCAGTTCGAGCAGGCTGGGCTCCTGTCGCGGCAGCATTTCGAGACCGGCAAGGCGGTGTTCGAGCTGAACCAGGGCGGGCACCACGACCACCTCGTGTGCCTGCAGTGCGGGCGCGTCGAGGAGTTCTACGACGCCGAGATCGAGCAACGCCAGAGCGAGGTGGCGCGCAAGCGCGGCTTCGAGCTGCACGGCCACTCGCTCGCCCTGTACGCCGACTGCACCAAGCCGGACTGCCCGAACCGCAAGGACGCGCGCGCCTAGCCTGCGTCGAGCAGCTCCGCCGCGTGCCGGCGCGTCGTGGCGGTGATCTCGGCGCCGCCGAGCATGCGCGCCAGCTCCTCGATGCGTCCCGCGCGGTCCAGGCGCAGCGCGTCGACGCCGATCCTGCCGCGCGCCGAGGCGCGTACCACCGTCCACTGCTCGTCACCCTGTGCCGCGACCTGCGGCAGGTGCGTCACGCACAGCACCTGCCGGTCCTTGCCCAGGCGCTTGAGCGACCGGCCCACGGTCTCGGCCACGGCGCCGCCGATACCTGAGTCCACCTCGTCGAACACCAGCGTGGTGACCGGCGAGACGCGGGCGGCGACCAGCTGGATCGCGAGGCTGAGGCGCGAGAGTTCCCCGCCCGAAGCCACTTTCGCCAGCGGCCGCAGCGGCAGGCTCGGGTGCGACGACACCTCGAACTCCACCTCCTCCGCGCCCGCTGCCGTGGGCATCTCGAGCGCGCTCAGGGCCACCGAGAAACGCCCGCCCTTCATCGCCAGCTGCTGCATGGCCTCGCTGACCGCCCTGGACAGGGCCTGCGCCGCGCTCTTGCGCTTGGCCGACAGTTTCCGCGCCGCTGCACCGAAGCGAGCCTCGGCTGCCGCCACCTCGCGCTGCAGGGCTTCCGGGCTCGCCGCGAGTTCCAGTTCCCGATAGCGCAGCGCCAGTTCCTTCTCCAGCCCCGGCAGCGCGGCGGGCTTGACGCGGTGCTTGCGCCCCGCCGCATGCAGCGCCTCGATGCGCTGCTCCAACGCTCGCAGCGCCTGCGGATCGAGATCCACGCGCGATGCGTAGTCGCGCAGGCCGCGCGCCGCTTCGGCCGCCTGCGCCTCGGCCGACTCGAGCATCTCGACGATCGCCTTCAGGCGAGCGTCGTGCTCCGACAGCGCGCGCAGTCGCCTGGCGACCGCGGAGAGCTGCGGCAGGCAGGCGCCGTCCGCCTCGGACAGGGCCTCCAGCGAAGATTGCGCGCCGGCGAGCAGGCTGGAGCCGTGCGCCAGGCGCTGGTGCTGCGCGGCCAGGTCGTCCCATTCGTCGTCCTTCAGGACGAGCGTTTTCAGCTCAGCGAGCTTTTCCTGCAGCTCCGCGCGCACGGCTTCCCGCTTGGCGAACTGCTGCTGCGCTTCGGTGGCCAGCGCCTCCAGCCGCTTCCACGCACGCCAGGCGTCGGCGCAATCGCGCGCGATTTCCTGCGCGCCCGCGTGCGCGTCCAGCAGATCGCGTTGCGCGGCCGCGCGCAGCAGCGACTGGTGCTCGTGCTGGCCGTGGATGTCCACCAGGTGCTCGCCCGCTT
>CAZAEG010000302.1:0-2875 GCA_964484035.1 uncultured Enterobacteriaceae bacterium
GTGCCAGCAGCGCGGCCTCACCTACGCCAGCCCGCTGCGCGCGAAGGTGCGCCTCGTGATCCTGGACAAGGAGGCGCCCAAGCCGACCACCAAGGAGGTGAAGGAGCAGGAGGTGTACATGGGCGAGATCCCGCTCATGACCACCACCGGCTCGTTCATCATCAACGGCACCGAGCGCGTGATCGTGTCCCAGCTGCACCGCTCGCCCGGCGTGTTCTTCGAGCACGACCGCGGCAAGACGCATTCCAGCGGCAAGCTGCTGTTCTCGGCGCGCGTGATTCCCTACCGCGGCTCGTGGCTCGACTTCGAGTTCGATCCCAAGGACATCGTGTTCTTCCGCGTCGACCGGCGCCGCAAGATGCCGGCCACGATCCTGCTCAAGGCGCTCGGCTACACGCCGGAGCGCATCCTCAGGGAATTCTTCGCCTTCGACACCTTCCACATCGAGCCGAACGCGGTGCTGTTCGAGGTGGTGCCGGAGCGCCTGCGCGGCGAGGTGGCGCGCTTCGACATCAACGACAAGTCCGGCAAGACGATCGTCGCGAAGGACAAGCGCATCACCGTCAAGCACATCCGCGACATGGAGGCCGCCGGCATCAAGCGCTTCGCGGCGCCCGACGAGTTCATCCTCGGCCGCACCCTGGCGCACAACGTGGTGAGCGCCGACACCGGCGAGATCATCGCCAACGCCAACGACGAGATCACCGAGACGCTGCTCGCCAGGCTGCGCGAGACGAAGATCGGCAAGGTCCAGACGCTGTTCACCAACGACCTCGACCAGGGGCCCTACGTCTCGCAGACGCTGCGCGCGGACGAGACCGCCGACCGGCAGGCGGCGCGCGTCGCCATCTACCGCATGATGCGCCCGGGCGAGCCGCCGACCGAGGACGCGGTCGAGGCGCTGTTCAATGGCCTGTTCTTCGCCGAGGAGCGCTACGATCTCTCGGCGGTGGGGCGCATGAAGTTCAACCGGCGCATCGGCGCGCCGGCCGAGTCGAGCTGGCAGCTGCGCTTCAAGGGCATCGCGCTTCCCAAGGAGGCGGAAGAGGAGCTGCGCGCGTACTTCGGCCGCGCCCCCGAGCTGTCGCTCAACAAGGTGGGGCTCGAGGGCATGGCCTCCGAGGCCGACGCGCAGGCCCTGGTCGACAAGCTGTTCCACGACCTGAAAGGCAAGGGCATCGAGCGCAACAAGCTCGAGGTGAAGATCGAGCCGCGCCTGACGCTCTCGCCGAAGGACATCGTCGAGGTGATCCGGATACTCGTCGAGCTGCGCAACGGCCGCGGCGAGATCGACGACATCGATCACCTCGGCAACCGGCGCGTGCGCTCGGTGGGCGAGCTCGCGGAAAATCAGTTCCGCGCGGGACTCGTGAGAGTTGAAAGGGCCGTAAAGGAGAGGCTCTCGCAGGCGGAGTCCGAGAACCTGATGCCGCACGACCTGATCAACGCCAAGCCGATCTCGGCCGCGATCAAGGAGTTCTTCGGCTCGAGCCAGCTCTCGCAGTTCATGGACCAGACCAATCCCCTGTCCGAGATCACCCACAAGCGGCGCGTGTCGGCGCTGGGGCCGGGCGGCCTTACCCGCGAGCGGGCGGGCTTCGAGGTGCGCGACGTGCACCCGACCCACTACGGCCGGGTGTGCCCGATCGAGACGCCGGAGGGCCCGAACATCGGCCTCATCAACTCGCTGGCGCTGTACGCCCGCACCAACCGCTACGGCTTCCTCGAGACGCCCTATCGCAAGGTGAAGGACGGCCGCGTGACCAACGAGATCGTCTTCCTGTCGGCCATCGAGGAGGGCAACTACGTGATCGCGCAGGCGAACGCGTCGATCGACAAGAACGGCAGGCTGGTCGACACGCTGGTGTCGTGCCGCTACAAGAACGAGTTCGAGCTCAAGTCCTCCGAGGAAGTGCAGTACATGGACGTGGCGCCCTCGCAGATCGTCTCGGTCGCCGCCTCGCTGATTCCGTTCCTCGAGCACGACGACGCCAACCGCGCGCTGATGGGCTCCAACATGCAGCGCCAGGCGGTGCCCTGCCTGCGGCCGGAGAAGCCGCTGGTGGGAACCGGCGTCGAGCGCACCGCGGCGATCGACTCGGGAACCTGCGTGATCGCGCTGCGCGGCGGGCTGATCGACTACGTCGACGCCAACCGCATCGTGGTGCGGGTGAACGACGACGAGACGCTGCCGGGCGACGTCGGCGTCGACATCTACAAGCTCACCAAGTACACGCGCTCCAACCAGAACACCAACATCAACCAGCGCCCGATCGTGAAGCAGGGCGAGAGGATCGCCAAGGGCGACGTGGTGGCCGACGGCGCCTCCACCGACCTGGGCGAGCTGGCGCTCGGCCAGAACATGCTGGTCGCGTTCATGCCCTGGAACGGCTTCAACTTCGAGGATTCGATCCTGATCTCGGAGCGGGTCGTCGGCGATGACCGCTTCACCTCGATCCACATCGAGGAGCTGACGGTGGTCGCGCGGGATACGAAACTGGGCCCGGAGGAAATCACCCGGGACATTTCCAATCTGTCGGAAGCCCAGTTGGCCAGGCTCGACGAGTCCGGCATCGTGTACATCGGCGCGGAGGTCGAGGCGGGCGACGTGCTGGTGGGCAAGGTGACGCCCAAGGGCGAGACCCAGCTCACCCCCGAAGAAAAGCTGTTGCGTGCCATTTTCGGTGAAAAAGCTTCGGATGTTAAAGATACGAGCCTCAGGGTTCCGTCTGGTATCAGCGGGACGGTGATCGACGTGCAGGTGTTCACGCGCGAGGGCATCGAGCGCGACCGGCGCAGCCAGTCGATCATCGAGGACGAGCTCAAGCGCTACAAGACCGACCTCGCCGACCAGATGCGCATCGTCGAGTCCGAC
>CAZAEG010000303.1:0-4050 GCA_964484035.1 uncultured Enterobacteriaceae bacterium
GCATGCGCCGGTGATCGAACTGGGCGCGGGCACCGGCGTGTTCACGCGCGCGCTGCTCGCGCGCGGCGTGCCCGAGGAGGCGCTGGTGCTGGTGGAGGCCGACGCCGGCCTCGCGCGGCTGCTGCGCGCGCGTTTCCCGCGCGCGCAGGTGCTGCAGATCGATGCGGCGCGCGTGCGCCACATCGGTATCCCCGGGGGCGGGCATGCCGGTTGCGTGGTGAGCGGGCTGCCGCTGCTGCCGATGTCGCCGCGCGCCATCGTCGGCGTGCTCGGCGGCGCCTTCGCGCACCTCGCCGCGGGCGGCGCCTTCTACCAGTTCACCTACGGCCTGGGCTGCCCGGCGCCGCGGCGCATCCTGGAGCGGCTGGCGCTGCACGCGGTGTGCATCGGCCGCACGCTCGCCAACCTGCCGCCGGCAAGCGTGTACCGCATCGAGCGCGCGTGACGCCCCGGGGGCAATAGCTTGGGCGCCCGCCTCAGCCGCCTGGTGCTCAACCTGCGGCGCAATATCCCGCCCGGCACGCCGCTCGACCGGCACCTGCAAGGCTTTGCCAAGATTGCCGGATGGCTCGGCGCGGAGCTCGACCTGCTCGCCGCGCTCTACGGCACCGACAAGTTCGGCGAGCACGAGTACACGCCGGTCTACACTGGGCTGATGCGCGCTTCGCGGCGCAAGGCGGTGCGCCTGCTCGAAGTCGGCGTCGGCGGCTACGCCGGGGCGCTCGGCGGGGAATCGCTGCGCATGTGGGCGAGCTACTTCCGGCGCGGGCGCATCACCGGCATCGATCTGTACGACAAGACCGCGCTCTCGGCCGGCCGCGTGCAGGTGTTCCAGTGCTCGCAGGTGGACGCGCCGAAGCTCACCTCATTGGCGCAGGAGCTGGGGCCGTTCGACTTCATCATCGACGACGGCAGCCACCTGAACGCGCACCAGATCCAGACTTTCGGCATCCTCTGGCCGCACCTGAAGGACGGCGGCACCTACATCGTCGAAGACGTGCAGACCTCCTACTGGCCGAGCTATGGCGGCGGGCCGCTCGGCACGCCCGGCTACGAAAAGTCCTGCATGCGCTGGTTCAAGGAAATCGCCGACAGCGTCAACCTGCCCGAGTTCCTGCAGCCGGCGCCGGGCAGGCTCGACGCCGGGATCGGCAGCATCGCCTTCCACCACAACCTGATCGTTCTGAAGAAGGACCTCGCCGCGCGCTACTCCAACATGCCGCTCGACAACTCGGACCTGCGCGCGCAGCTGCTGCAGCCGGGCTAGGCCGACTTCGCCGCGAGCTCCCCCAGCGCCAGGCGCGCGAAGGCCGCGGCCTCGAGCGGCTCGCTGAACAGGTGGCCCTGCCACTCCTCGCAGCCCACGGCGCGCAGCCGGCGCAGCTGCGCCTCGGTCTCCACGCCCTCAGCGGCGACCTGCAGCCCGAGGCCCTTCGCCATGGCGGCCACGGTCTCGACGATCATGGCGTCGCCGTCGCTCGATTCGAGCTCGCGCAGGAAGCCGCGGTCGATCTTCAGCTTGTGGATCGGCAGGCGCCGCAGGTACGCGAGGCTCGAGTAGCCGGTGCCGAAGTCGTCGATCGCCAGGCGCACGCCGAGCGCGCCGATGCGGCGCAGCGTCTCGATCGACTCCGGCAGATGCGCCATCAGCACCCGCTCGGTGACTTCGAGCTCGAGCCGCTCGGCGGGCACCGCGTGCGCGGCGAGCGCGTCGCGCAGCCGCGCCACGTAGGCCTCGCCCTGCGCCAGCTCCAGCGCCGAGACGTTGAGCGCGAACCACGGCGCGCCCGGCAGCTGCCGCTGCCAGGCGCCGATCTGCGACAGCGCGCGCTCCAGCGTCCACTCGCCGACGGCGCGGATCAGGCCGCACTCCTCGGCCTGCGGAATGAAGGCGTCGGGCTTGAGCAGCCCGCGCTGCGGATGGTTCCAGCGCACCAGCACCTCGGCGCCGACGACGGCGTCGTGCCGCACCACCGGCTGCCAGCGCAGCTGCAGTTCGCCGCGCGCCAGCGCCCCGCGCAGGTCGCTTTCCAGCGCGAGCCGCTCGACCGCGCGCGTGTGCAGCGCGGGCGAGAAGAAGCGGAAGACGTTGCGCCCCGCCTCCTTGGCGTCGTACAGCGCGGTGTCGGCGTTCTTCAGCAGCTCGCTGAAATCGCGCCCGTCCTCGGGGTAGATGGCGACGCCGATCGAGGCGGTGACGTTGAGCGCGTGCCCCTCGCGCGTGAACGGCCGCTGCAGGATGGCCTGCACGCGCTGCGCCACCAGCGCCGCGTCCTGCGCCGACTTCAGCCCGTCCCAGAGCAGCACGAACTCGTCGCCGCCGAGGCGCGCCAGGGTGTCCTCGCGCCGCAGCGTGTTGCACAGGCGCTCGGCCACCGCGCGCAGCAGCGCGTCGCCGGCGCGGTGGCCGAGCGAGTCGTTCACCAGCTTGAAGCGGTCGACGTCGATGAGCAGCACCGCGAGCATGCCGCGGCTGCGCGCCGCGGCGAGGATCGCCTGCGCGGCGCGGTCGCCGAGCAGGGCCCGGTTCGGCAGTCCGGTGAGCGCGTCGCGCGTGGCGAGGTACTGGATGCGCTCCTCGGCCTGCTTGCGCGCCGTGACGTCGGCGCCGGTGCCGCGGTAGCCCGCGAGGCGTCCCTGCGCGTCGAGCACCGGCATGCCGCTCACCTGCTGCCAGATCACCTTGCCGGACTTGGTGATCGAGCGGTGCACGAGATCGCGGAACGGCTGGCCGGCGCGCGCGTTGCGCTCGAACCATTCATCCAGAGCGCGGGCCTCGCCGAGCGGCATGAAGTCGCGCGGCGTGCGCCCGAGGAGCTCGGCGCGCATGTAGCCGAGCACGCCTTCCACGCGCGCCGAGAGGTAGGTGTAGCGCCACTGCGTGTCGGTCTCCCACACGTACTCGCCCGAGGCCTCGACCACGTCGCGGAAGCGCTGCTCGCGCTCGGTGAGCGCCTGCTCGAAGCGCTTGCGCGCCGTGATGTCGAGGTTGATGCCGGTCATGCGTAGCGCGCGCCCGTCGGCGTCGCGCTCGCTGATCCGGCCGCGCGACAGCAGCCACTTCCAGCTGCCGTCGGCGACCCGGAAGCGGTGCTCCTCGGCGTAGTCTTCGCGCTCACCCTTGAGCACCTCGACCGAGAGCTTCACGGCGCGCTCCAAGTCCTCCGGGTGCACGCCGCGCATCAGCTCGTCCATGGTGGTGGCCGTCGGCGCGCGCGGCTGCCCGAGGAACTCCGCCCAGCCCTCGCTCAGGTACACCTTGCCGGTCTGCAGGTCGGTGTCCCAGAGGCTGGCGTTGGAGCCCTCCAGCGCCAGCTCGAGGCGCTGCTTGGCGGCGGCGAGCTCGCGCTCGCCGCGCCGCCGCTCGGTGACGTCGCGGCCCACGCCGCGGTAGCCGAGAAAGCCGCCGGCGGCGTCGTAGCGCGGCTGGCCCGACACCACGTGCACGTGGCGCGAGCCGCTGGCGTTCGTGCGTGCCAGCTCCAGCTCGAAGAACGGCGCGTGGCGGCGCAGCCGCTCGAGATGCTCGGTGAAGGCGCGGCCGTCGAGCTCGACGTCGGGGAGCTCCCACAGGCGCTTGCCGAACGCGAGGCCCGAGCCGAAGAAGCTGAGCACAGTCGCACCGCCCGTGAGCCATGTGATGCGGTGCTCGGCGTCGGTCTCCCAGAACCAGTCGGCCGACAGCGCGGTGAGGCTGCGGAAGCGCTCCTCGCTCGCGCGCAGCGCGCGCGTGGCGCGCCGGTCGCGCAGCCGCGCGTGCATCCAGGCGGCGAACACGATGCCCGCCGCCGCCACCAGCAGCAGCGCCTCCGTGAGCAGCGTCCAGTCCACCGTCCGCCCCTAGCCCGCGTTATCGCGCACGGGCGGCGCCACTTTGAGCACCTCGTCGATGGTGGTGGCGCCCGCGGCCACCTTCATCGCCCCGCTCACGCGTAACGGCTTCATGCCTTCCTTCATCGCCTGCTCGCGCACCTTGGCGAGGTCGGCCCCGCCGGTGATCATCTGCTTGATCGCCTGCGTGTGCACCAGCGTCTCGTAGATGCCGACGCG
>CAZAEG010000304.1:0-9544 GCA_964484035.1 uncultured Enterobacteriaceae bacterium
TGCTCGCGTCGTTCGCCACCTACACGCAGAAAGTGCCCGCGTTCGAGCGCCTGCTCGCCGAGGCGGACGGCGATCTCGAGCGCTTCTATGCGCGCGTGCGCAGCCTCGCGCGCCTGCCGCGCGCCGCGCGCGACGCCGAGCTCAGATAGGCGAGATGCTCGCCGAGCGGAACGCGTTCGCCGTGGCTTTCATCAGACCATCGACCACCGCCTTCTCCGGCGGCAGGAATTCGCGGCCGCATGCCTGGCAGCGGAGCTTGGGCAGATCGACCTGCACGCCGAAAGCGTCCAGGCCCTGCAGCTCCAGCTGGCGCGTTGCCTGCACATGACCCGCGCCTGCCGCGTCGAGCTCCTGGCCGCACTGCGGGCAGCAGGCGCGCTTGCGCAGCAGACCCTTCTCCTTGGCCGGGTCGAGCTCGGCGAGGTTCTTGCCGGCGAGCAACGCGTTCATCATCTTCACGGCGAAATCGGGCGCCACGAAGCGCGTATGGCCCTGGGCGCACTGCATGGCGGGCATGCGCTCGATCTTCACGCTCACGCCGTGCTCCTCGCCGCTCAGTGGATCCAGGGTACGCAGCGACATTTCGCCCTTGCACTCCTTGCAGCGCATGACGTTGACTTCCATGCTCCCTCCCCGTCGAGTGCCTGATGGTCAAGCAACCCATGAGGGCTGACCGCGGCGGGCGGCGGATGTTCCGCAGCCGCGGCGATGCTGCGGGGCAATAACCTAGCGCGCCGTCCAGCCCAGGTCCATGGCGAGCGCCGCGCCGGTAATGGTCCCCGCCGCCTCGCTGCACAGATAGACGACGAAGTCCGCCACCTCGCGCGGCTCGATGAGGCGCTTCACCGCCGCCGGCGCGAGCATGATTTTTTCGATCACCTCGTCCGGCGACATGGCGTTCGCCTTCGCCAGGTCGGCGATCTGATGGTCGACGAGCGGCGTGCGCACGTAAGCGGGGCAGATGGCGTTCACGGTGATGCCGTGCTCGCCGCCTTCCAGCGCCGCGGTGCGCGTGAGGCCGATGAGGCCGTGCTTGGCGGAGATGTAGCCGGCCTTGAAAGGCGAGGCGACGAGCGCGTGGATCGAGGCGATATTGACGACTCGGCCCCACTTCTGCCGCTTCATCGCCGGCCAGCAGTAGCGCGTGAGCAGAAAGGGCGCGGTGAGCATGAGGGAGAGCATCTTCTCCCACTGGTCCTCGGGGAATTCCTCGATCGGCGCGACGTGCTGGAAGCCGGCATTGTTGACGAGGACGTGCACGCCGCCGTGCGCTTTCAGGGTCGCGTCGGCCAGCGCCCGGCAGCCCGCGCGCGTGGTGAGATCGGCGCCGACGAACGTGCCGCCGAGGCGCTGCGCATGCTCCTTGCCGGCCTGCTCGCTGACGTCGGCGAGCACCACCTTCATGCCGTCCGCGGCCAGGCGCTCGGCGCAGGCGAGGCCGATGCCGCTCGCCGCGCCGGTGACGATCGCGACTTTCGTCATGACAGCGGCTGGTCGACGATCTTCACGAACGGCGCGCGCTCGCGCAGCCGCGCGAACCAGGCCTCGAGGTGCGGCAGGGCGGTGCGCTCGATCGGCACGCGCAGCCAGCGCTGCACCTCGCAGCCGATCGGGATGTCGCCCATGGTGAAGCTCGCGCCGGCGACGTACGGCCGGCCGGCGAGGTTGGCGTCGAGCAGGGCGGCAAGCTCGCCGCTTTGCCTGCAGCCCGCCTCGATCGCCCTGGCGTCGCGCTTGTCCGGCGGCGTGCGGATGAGGCCCCAGAACACGTCGCGCATCGCCGCCTGGAAGCTGAACGCCCAGTCCATCCAGCGCTCGGCGCTCGCGCGCAGCTGCAGATCGGTGGGCCAGAGGTTGCCGGCGCTGTGCTTGGCGCAGAGGTAGCGCACGATGCTGTGCGATTCCCAGAGCACGAAGCCGTCGTCGTCAAGAGTCGGCACGCGCCCCATCGGGTTCATCCTGCGGTACTCAGGGGTGTCGACGACGCCGAATTGCATGCCGGCGTCGATCCGCTCGTACTTGAGGCCGAGCTCCTCGGCGCACCACAGCGCCTTCTTCACGTTGACCGAATTGGTCCGTCCCCAGATCCTGAGCATGCTCAGAAGCCCACGGCCTGGCCGTCGCGACGCGGGTCGCTCGCGGCGATGTAGCCGCCCTCGGTCTTCCAGAGGAGCTGCGCGCTGCCGAACTGGTTGTAGTCGTCGACCTTGACGATCTTGTGGCCGCGGCGCTGCAGCTCCTCCAGGGTGGCGGGGGCGAACTTGCCTTCCTCGACGCTCACGTCCATGCCCTGCACGAAACGGAAGCGCGGGCCGTCGCACGCGGCCTGCGGGTGCTGGCCGTAGTCGGCGATGCGCACCATGACCTGCGCGTGGCCCTGCGGCTGCATGGTGCCGCCCATGACGCCGAAGCTCATCAGCGGCTTGCCGTCCCTGGTGACGAATCCCGGGATGATGGTCTGGTAGGGGCGCTTCTTCGGCCCGACGCAGTTCGGGTGCCCGGGCTTGAGCGTGAACGTGCCGCCGCGGTTCTGCAGCGAGATGCCGGTGCCCGGCACCACCACGCCCGAGCCGAAGCCCATGTAGTTCGACTGGATGAAGGACACCATCATGCCCGAGGCGTCGGCCGCGGTGAGGTACACGGTGCCGCCCTTGGGCGGCTTGCCGGGACCGAAGTCCTGGGCCTTCTTCGGGTCGATGAGCTTGGCGCGCTCCTTCAGATAGCCCGCATCGAGCAGTTGCCCGGGCTTCACGTCCATGTAATCGAGATCCGCCACGTAGCGCCAGGCGTCGGCGAAGGCGAGCTTCTGCGCCTCGATCTGCAGGTGCAGGCTGTCGGGCCCGTCCACCGGATGGCTCTTCAGGTCGAAATGCTCGAGCATGCCGAGCGCGAGGAGCGCGACGATGCCCTGGCCGTTGGGCGGCAGCTCGTGCAGCGTATAGCCGCGGTAGTCCATCTGCAGCGGCGCCACCCAGTCGGACTTATGCGCGGTCATGTCCGAGACCCGCAGCACGCCGCCATGCTGTTTCGAGTGCGTCGCCAGGCGCTCGGCGAGCGGCCCGTTGTAGAACGCCTCGCCCTTGGTTTTCGCGATTGCTTCCAGCGTCGCGGCGTGGTCCGGGAAGCGGAACAGCGTGCCCGGCTGCGGCGCGCGGCCGCCGGGGAGAAACGCCTCCGCGAACCCCGGCTGCTCTTTCAGCTCCGGCACCTGCTTGGACCATTGCGACGCGATGGTCGGCGAGACGAGAAAGCCCTCCTTGCCGTAGCGGATCGCCGCCTCGAACAGCTTTTCGAAGGGCAGCTTGCCGAATTTTTCCGAGAGCATCTTCCACGCCGAGACGCAGCCCGGCACGCTTACGCTGTTCCAGCCGCGCTGCGGCATCGCCTTGTGGTCCTTGAAGAACTCGGGCGTCCAGCCCTCGGGCGAGCGGCCCGAGGCATTGAGGCCGTGCAGTTCCTTCCCGTCCCAGACGATGGCGTAAGCGTCCGAGCCGATGCCGTTCGAGACCGGTTCGACCAGCGTCAGCGTGATGGCGGTGGCGAGGATCGCGTCCACCGCGGTGCCGCCGGCGGCGAGCATCTGCAGCCCGGCCTGCGCCGCGAGCGGCTGCGAGGTGGCGACGACGTTCTTCGCCAGCACCGGCCGGCGCGGCCAGGCGTAGGGGTTGTTCCAGGAAAAAGGAGTCATGGGGATCTGGAAAAGTGAGGCTCGTATTTTAGAGGGGACGCCGTTTCCCGGATAAACGGTTTTGCAGCCGTTCGAGTACGATGCCGGGCAAAGCCGTCCTTCAGGGGGAATGAGCCGGTGCCAGCAGCGGGGCCCGCAGCGGCGGGCGGCGAGCGCATCGTCCGGCCCGAGTTCACCGGCTCGGCGCGCGAGTATTTCCGCATCTGGATCGTCAATCTGTTCTTCACCCTGATCACGCTCGGCGTGTACTCGGCGTGGGCCAAGGTGCGCAAGAAGCGCTATTTCTACGGTTGCACCCGGATCGACGGCGATACCTTCGACTACTTCGCCAGCCCCAAGGTCATCCTCAAGGGGCGCATTGTCGCCTTCGTCCTGTTCGTCACCTATGCCTTCAGTACCCAGCTGTACCCGGTGTCCGCGTACGGGTTCTGGGCGGTGTTCCTGGTGGCGCTGCCTTGGCTGGTAGTGCGCGCGCTCGCCTTCAATGCGCGCAATTCGGCATTCAGGGGCCTGCGCTTCGACTTTGCCGCAACCCCCGGGGAGACGGCGCGGGTATACATCGGCATGCCCCTCATCGTCGTCCTTACCGCAGGGCTCGCGTATCCCTGGTTCATGGCGCGGCAGAAGTCCTTCGTCGTCTCGCGCCACGCATTCGGCGAATCGCGCTTCGCCTGCGACGTGCGTGTGCGCAGCTTCTATGCCGCCTACATTCTCGCTGCCCTGGCGATGGTCGTTTTCTTCGCGCCGCTCGTCTTCCTGATGGGCTACGCCATGACCAAGCTCGAGCTGCCGGAGGAGTTCGCCTGGGCGGCGTTCCTGGTGCCCGTTGCGCTGATGTACGCGGTCTACGCGTTGGTCTATGCCTTCCTCCAGGCGCGAACGGCGAATCTGCTGTGGAACGCCGCGTACGGGCCGGGGATGCGCTTTGGCAGCTCGCTGTCGGCGTGGAAGCTCGCGCGCATCTACGTCGGCAACGTCGTCGCCGCGGCGGCGAGCGCGGGCCTGCTGATCCCCTGGGCCGTCGTGCGCACGTTGCGCTACCGGCTCGAGAGTTTCTCAGTGACCCTGGACGGCGCGCCGGTGCACGAGGCGAACCCGTCGCTGGTGCGCGTCGGCGCCACCGGTCAGGAGTTCGGCGACATCTTCAACCTGGACTTCGGACTGTGAGCGTCCTGCAGGCGGTCTACTTCGACGGCAAGACCTCGCGCCGGCACGCGGTGAGCCTGTTCATCGCGGCCGGCCGTCTCAAGGTGGTGGGCCGTGACGTGAGCGAGCAGTTCGACGCGCGGCGCGTGCGCCGGTCGCTGCGCGTCGCCAATACGCCGCGCTGGCTGTACCTGCCGGGCGGCGGCGCCTGCGTCACCGAGGACAACGACGCGGTGGATCGCATGACCCGCGTGCGGCGCTACGAGCGCATTCTGCACCGCTGGGAGTCGCGCCCGGCCTATGCGACGGCGGCGATCGCCCTGGTCGCGGCGGCCGTGTGGCTACTGGTCGCGCGCGTAGTGCCGGCCGCGGTCGAGTACATCGCCGAGCGTATCCCGGTCGAGACAGAGGCGGTGCTCGGGCGAGAGACATTGAGCAGCATGGACGAGCACATTTTCAAGCCCTCGACGCTGTCCAAGGAGCGCCAGGCGTCGCTGGGCCAGAAATTTGCTGCCATGGCGAGCGCGGCGGGGGAAACGGCCCGCTACCGGCTCGAGTTCCGCGCCAGCCCGGTCCTCGGCGCGAACGCGCTCGCGCTGCCCTCGGGCATCATCGTAATGACCGACGAGCTGGTCGGCAAGGCGAGGAACGACCACGAGGTGCTGGGCGTGCTGGCGCATGAACTCGGGCACGTGCGCTATCGCCACACCATGCGGCGCCTGCTCGAAAGTTCGGCTACCGCGCTCATCATCGCCGCCGTGACGGGCGACGTCGCCTCGGCGACGGCGCTCGCGGCGGCGGCGCCCACCGTGCTGCTGCAGTTGAAGTACTCGCGCGACAGCGAGCGGGAGGCCGACCTCTACGCAATCGACACGATGCGCAAGGCCGGCTACGACCCGCGGCATTTGACGGCGCTGCTCGGCCGCATCGAGCCGCCCCGGCGGGTGCGCCGCTTCGTGCCGAATTTCCTCTCTTCGCATCCGCCCACCGAGGAACGTGAAGCCCTGGCGCGCGGGGGGGCGGCGGACCCGGTTCCCGCAGAGGGCGCGGCGCAGGAAGCCGCGACGCCCGAGGGGCTGGTGCCGGACAAGCCCAAGCGCGCCGCGGTGGCCCCGGTGCACCGGCAGATGGTGACGCTGCTCGAGCAGCGCAAATTCGAGGAACTCGATCAACTGCTTGGCGGGCTGCAGCGCGCGTTCGAAGGCGATGCGGCGGGCGGCAGCGTGACGCTGGAGCAGGCGTATTTCGCCTTCGACCGTGTCCCGCGCGCCGCCCAGGCCGCGCTCAACGACTGGGTGAAGGCACAACCCGAGTCGTATGCGGCCCTGGCGGGGCGGGGCTGCTTCTACTATTTCCAGGGATTGGCGGCGCGCGGCACCGCGTTCATCGCCGAAACACCGGAAGAAAACATCCGCACCATGCAGATCTTTTTCGAGAAGTCGCGAGACGATCTGCAGCGCTCGCTCGCCCTGACGCCGAAGCCCTACGTCAGCCGCCTGACCCTGATGTCCATGGCGCGCACTGCGGGGTCCCGCGACGATGAGCGGGAGCACTATGCGCAAGCGCTGAAGCTCGCGCCGCAGAGCGTGGAACTGCGGCTCGCACACATGACCAGCCTGGAGCCGCGCTGGGGCGGCAGCTACCGGGAGATGGAGGCTTACGTCAAGGAAGGGCGCGCGCAACTGAAAGACGCCGCGGCGGCGGACCGCCTGGCCGCGCGCGTGCCCGCGTACCGCGGCGACGAGCTGCAGCGCAAGGATGACCTTGCGGGGGCGCTCACGCAGTACAACGAGGCGATCGCGCTCTACCCTGGGGCGGGCACGCTCTGCGAGCGCGCCTACGTCCTGGGCAAGCTCAAGCGCGATGCCGAGGCGTTCGCCGACGCAAAACTGGCACTCTCCAAGGTGCGCGACCACCGCTACTGCCTGAGCCAGGCGGTTCCCCTGGCGAGCCGCGCGCAAGACGCGGCCGAGGCTGTCGCCCTGCTGACCCTCGTCATCGAGGCGGATGCGCGCTCCGCGCATGCGTTCAACCAGCGCGGCTGGCGCTTCCAGCAGGCGGGCAAGATGGAGCTCGCGTACCAGGACTACCTTGCCTCCGCGCGCCTGGGTGACGGCTGGGGGCAGCTGATGACCGGCAAGATGCAATGGGCGGGACTGGGCACACCGGCGAACCGCGAGCAGGCGCTTGAGTGGCTGCGCAAGGCGGACGCGCAAGGCAATCCCGATGCCACGCTGAGCCTCAAGCAGGCGCTTGAGCAGCTGGGGAGGAAATAGCACCCTGCATGACGTCAAGACTGCACTTCGGGTGCACCGCCGTCGCCGTTCTGCTATGCAGTTGCGGAGAGCATGACGTGTCGGCCCCGCTCTCGCCAAGACCGCAACTGAGGCAGAGCGAAACCGTTGCCGCGTCGCATCCGGACCCTGCGCTTACCGCGGCCGAGGTAAAGCTGCGCCTGCGCGAGCCGCGGGAAGACTACCTCTTCAATACCATCTCGATGCTGGTGACACGGCGGGAAGACATTGAAATAGTGGCTCTGTTGGAAGACGTTTGGAAAGGCGACAGGTCCGGCCACCCGAATCTGGCCTGGTCGACGCTCGACAGGCCTATTGTCCGCGTTGCGTTGGCGCAAACACTCGCGCGGGCACGCCCCGAGAACGGCGAGTACCGCGGCTTCCTGCTGCAAGCGATCAACAGCGAGGAAAGGTTGGTTCACACGCACGCGATCCTTGCGCTGGGACTGCATGGTGATGAGGCAGTGATTCCGACCCTGGAGAGACTTGCCCGCTCCGATGATCAGTCCAGGAGTTCCGCCGCCATCACCTCATTGGCGGCAATGCGGCGTTCGTCCGCGAATGCAGTGCTGGCGCGGCTCGGGAAGGAGTACGCCGCTGATCCGTCGAAGTCAAAAGCGATCGAGGCGGCGTTGGAGCAGTTCCGCGGCAACCCGCATCTTCCCGAAGATGGGTTCAAGGACAGCCGCCCTGAGTTCATGCAGGAGCTAAAGGCTCGGTTGACGGCCTCGAATATCCGGTACCGCGTGGATGCCGAGGGTTTCGTCAGGTTCCCGTCTGCGCATGCGGCTGCGGTCGAAGAGATCAAGCAGCGCATTGAAGAGGAAATGTCGTCGGGAATAGCGTGGCAGGTGGACGGTCCGGCGGAACGCGATTACCTGTCGAAGCTGCTGACCTCCATGGGAAGAAAGCACTGGGTGCAGCCGCGGGCGGAGGGCGAGTGGGTCCTCTGGAACCCGCTCAGCGAGGCCGAGAAGCGGGAAGTCCAGTTGCAACTGGCGCGTTTTCGCCACAAGGCGAGAAACAGATAGTGCGCCGCAGGTCTGCGGGTGCGCACGGCAGCCATGCATAGCTCGGACCTACTAGCGACGGTCTTGCTCGCTGCCAGCGTCTTCATTTTTATGAATGTGGTTTTGAGGTCGTGGTATGAGCGAGTTTTCTGGTCGGCGACGCTCTGTCTGGCAGTCCTTTGGGGCATTCACCAAGAGGACTTCGGGATGGTGAAGCTCGCATGTGCGAGCGTTTTCGCGCCCTCGATGCTCCTTTCTTTCGCCCTGCAGTACATGCGCCATCGCCGCGCCGTCGCGCGAGATGCAAGCACACCCGTACCCGAGATCTTTACCTTGAGGTACTTTGTCAGGGATTTGGCATTCTGGACATGGATGCTCGGTCTGCTCGCATGTCTTTCAGTGCTTTGGGTGGGGGCGCTCATGCTTGGAGAATCGTTGGCTATCATTCGCCAAGGCCACCAGCACGCCTTGATGTTGCTCGGGCTCTATGTTCTTCCAGCCTGGCTCGTTCCGGCGTGCCTGGTTGTTCTTTGTTCAGCATATTTTTCCGTCGTTGAGCGGTGGGTTGCGTGGCTGCCGCCACTTATTGCAGCGGTTTTCTACGCAGTTCTTGTGATGCTTTGAGGTCGAGGACGCGCGCGAACTAGCAGCCCGGTTCCTAGGCCGTCGCCTCAAAGTCCAGCACCACCCGCCCCAGCACCTTACCGGCTTTCAGTTCCTCCAGCGTGCGGTTCACGTCTTCGGGCTTTCGCACTTCCACCGGCGTCGCCTTGAGCTTCTTCTTCTTCGCCAGCGCCACCACTTCCTTCAGCTCCTGCAGGTTCCCCACGTAGGAGCCGATGATGCCGATGGCGCGCTGGGCGATCGGCGGCAGCGGGTGCACGAGCTCGCCGCCGTACAGGCCGCAAAGCACGTAGCGCCCACCTTTACGCAGCGCGCCGGTACCGAGCATCGCCGTGGCGGGCATGCCGACGAAGTCGATCGCGCTCGCAAGATTTCCCATCGCCAATGCCCCAAGCTGCTGCAGCGCATCGGGCGCGCGCGTATCGAGCGTGAGCTTCGCTCCTTGCTTCTTCGCCGCCTCGAGCTTTCCTTCGTCGACATCGCAGGCGATGACGTTCTTCACGCCCTTCGCTTTCAGTATCGACAGCGCGACCAGCCCGAGACCCCCGCAGCCGATCACCGCCACCCAGTCCTTCGGCCCGAGCTTCGGGAACTTGTTGATGCCGCTGTAGGCGGTGATCGCCGAGCAGCCGAGCGTCGCCGCGAAGCCCTCGTCGATGCCGGAAGCATCGACCAGGTACCTGGGGTGCGGCACCAGCACGTGGGACGAATAGCCGCCCGGCTTCATCACGCCGAGGAACTGCGCCTTCATGCAGTAGTTGTCCTGCCCGGCCTTGCACACC
>CAZAEG010000305.1:0-10778 GCA_964484035.1 uncultured Enterobacteriaceae bacterium
CAGCGAGTTGGCGATGGCGACCGCTTGCTTGCGCACAAGGGGGTCCACGCTCGCCAGCGTGAGCTGGTTGTAAAGAATCGCCAGGCCTGCGATGCCGATGCCCAGCACCACAATGAAGATCACGACCTCGATGAGCGACAGGCCGCGCTGGCGGCTACTGCACATAGCCGGACTCCGCGTTCACGGTCACGCTCTTGCCATCGACGCTGACGGACGCCGCCGAGCTCGGCTGCCCCAGGCCATTGAAGCTGAATGGGTTGGGCGCCGCGCCAAGTGTTACGCCAGTCGGTGCCGTGAGCACGAACGCCTGGTTGGTGGCGAGATCCCTCACCGGAGTCGCAGTAACGGCGCAGCCGGGATCACCGTAGATGAGGCTCAGTTGCGTCGCTGTGACTGATACGAACACGCAGCGTCTTTGCGCCACTGCGGTGCGCTGCGCATACCGAACGCCGGAACGCACTTGCTCGTGGAACCAGGCGGCGTCGATTTC
Source organism: uncultured Enterobacteriaceae bacterium (assembly GCA_964484035.1). Lineage (GTDB taxonomy): Bacteria > Pseudomonadota > Gammaproteobacteria > Burkholderiales > SG8-39 > JAABQT01. The sequence goes on from CAZAEG010000305.1 coordinate 491, forward strand.
ACGCAGATTGAACTGGGGGATCGCGATGGCGGCAAGAATGGCGGCGATCGCAATGACGATCACCAATTCAGTCAACGTGAAGCCTGAAGCGTGCCGCCTCATCGGGCGAGCTCCAGCTGGTCCGCATGTTTCAGCGGCGCCAGCGCTCTAGCTTGCGCCGCCCACTGCCGCAAAGTTGCCGGGTCGGCGGGATCCTGCAGCAATCGCCTGAGGCGGCGGTGCACGGAGATCTTGCCCAGAAGATTCCTAACTTCCAACGGATTGGCATCGAAACCAGCGGCAAACGCATCCGCCGCAAGTCTTGCCGCTTCGCGACTGCCCGTTTTCATCGCCTGCGCCTCCCAGAACCTTCCCGCGTACCAATGGTAGCGCCAGTCTGCGGGCTCGATGCGTTGCGCGGCTCCGAGCCAGAGCGCGGCGTCCTGTCCTTCTCCGGCCGCGGCCTTTCGCAATCCCCATCCGGCCGCAGCCTCTGCAGCGACGGGCCGCAAGAGAGTAAGCACGACAAGCGTCAGCACACCTGCGCGCGCGATCCGCAGCGGCGGCGAGGTTCGCCACTCCAATGTCAGCTCGCTCGCAGGCGTTCGCAAGCGCGAATCGAGCGCGCCAAGCAATGCGCCGTACAACAATAGGCAAACGGGAACATGAAATGGGAAATCGACCAAAGCATGTACCGACATGGCGGCGAGTGCCGCGGCGAAAGCCACAACGACCGGGCGTTGCTCTACGGCCAAGCCCGGAAGTCGCCGATAGGCGAGTAGCGGCGGAAACAGGGTGAGGCCGAGAAACGCAAGGAGCCCGAGTGGACCCAGCTCCTGCAAAGTTTGCAGGTAGTCGTTGTGCACGAACCAGGTCTCGCTTGTCATGCCGTAGCTGGGCACCTGCGCACGGTGCTGCTCGAGCGTATAGCGGAAGGTCAGATAGCCAGTCCCGGTGACCGGCCGCTCGCGCAACGCGGCCCACGACTGTGCGTAGAGCTCAAGGCGAGAAAGGGAAGACTCCGCACGTGCCTCGACGCTCGGCGCGGGAGCCGTCTGGGACGATGGCAGCGCGCGCAGCCCGGTTGCAATGATCCAACCCGCCGCAAGCACTGCGAACGTTAGCACCAATCCGCGTGGCTTCAGGAGCTGGGCACGTCGTGCGCAAATGACCGTGAAGCCCAAGCCCGCCGCCAGCGCCAGAAGGCCGCCGCGACTCAGCGCCGCGAATAGCGCTGCCGCGAGCAGCGCAGCTACAAGCGGCAACGCGCCGCGTTTGCCGACAAGAACGAGGGCCACCACCGGTACCAGTAGCAGATTGATGATTGCCGCATAGGTCGCCGGCGTCTCCAGGAAAGCGTGGGCACGCGAGACGCCCGACAGTCCGACCTGAAGCAAGCCCCACGCGGCCAGGATCACGCCGAGGATGAGGGCTGCAAGTGCCGCCGCCTTCTCCGCGCGGTCTACGAGTGTACGGGCGACGAGGAAACCAAGTATCAGGAGAGCCGGGTTGTACAAGCCCGCGGGCGTGTAGGCGGGGCTTAGCAGCAGCGTATTGAGCGCAATGAGCGACCCGTAGCCCAAAACCGGGAGCGAAAGCCAGGAAAAGGACGCTCGACGTGTGGCTCCCGCCCAATGAACTGCCGCGAGTGCAAGGACTGCCGATACCCACGGCGCTACCGCGCCGAGCCTGGAGCCAATACTGGCAAGTACCAGGGCCAGAAAAAAAAGGGGAGCTATCAAGCTCCCCTTTTTCGTCCATTCGCCTCTGTTTATCTGCGCTCCGTGCAGCCTCTAGATTTCGGTCGGCATACTACCGAGCGGATCAACCGTCGGTGCAAATCGCCACGGGCAATCCGGGGGGGAAGCAGTTGACCGTCGTTTGGCCGGGGTTCGATGGTACATGCGCCACGATACCCCCGCATGTGGCACCCACGAGTTCCACGCCGGAGGACGCACCGTTTACCGCTGCAACCAGGACCGACGACAGCGAGGCGGCCCTAACAGACGCAAAGTGAATCACCGCCTGCGACTGAAGTGCCCCGCATGCGCTCTGTCCCACCGCCTGGCGCGCACTGGTAGAGACGTCAATAAACTGTGGTACCGCGATCGCGGCAAGTATGCCGAGGATGACGATCACGACGACGAGTTCGATCAGCGTGAAACCGGCTTGCAGCGCTTTGCGCATGAGTGTTCCTTCCTCTCGACGTTATTAGTTCAGCAGGGCCCTAAGCTACGCCGTCCCCGACCCTACCCTCATATCTCAGGGTCCGATAATACGCACAACCGAATAACCCTGCAACTGGCTTTGTCAATACGCGTCAATCAGTTCCGACGCCAAAGCTAGAAACTTTGTGAGAATTCTCACTAAGCCGGGTCCCATCGAAAAGCCGTAACTGGCCGTACAGCCACGCCCATAAGCGATTGCGTTGGGGACCTCAGCACTTCCAGCCGGAAACGCAGGTGCGCGACGTCCAGATCGTCCGGATCGGCAATGAGGTAGCGCTTCAGATTCGGCACGTAGACCAACTCGTTGCGCAGCCGGTCGTAGAGCCAGTTGCCGCCTTCGATTTCGGCGGGTACACCCACGAATTCGCCCCGGTAGTTCGTAGCTTGCATCACGGCCGTTGCGAACGGACTGCGCCGGGGTAGCGCGTCGATCGTTTCGTACTCCCCACGCAGCGCAAGAAAGGCAACCCGCACGTACAGCCCGGCATGCATTTGACTGAGGGTCGCTTCCATTGCCGCTTTTTCAGCCGCTTCAGCGTAAGTAAGTAATCGCTCCAGTAACACGGCCGCCAGTATCCCGGCAATGACCACGTATAGCCCGGACTGCAGGTAATTGCGCTGCCGGCTGGCGGGAATCACTTCTTCAGCAGCACGTTGCCGAGGCCCCAGATCGGCATGAATACGCCCAGAGCGAGAATGAGGACCATCACGCCCAGGGCCACAGTGAGGATCGGCTCGATGTTCGCCGCGAGGTTCTTGATGTCGTAATCCACCTCGCGCTCGTACATGTCCGCGACCTCGTCCATGAGATCGTCGAGCTCCCCGGTCTCCTCCCCCACCGAGACCATTTCCAGGACGACCGGCGTGAAAATGCCGCTCGCCGCCGCCGTGCGCAGCACGCTTTCGCCGCGCTCCACCCCGTCGCGCATCTGGCTGATGCGCAGGGCCATGTAGGTATTCGACACCACTTCGGCCACCACCGACATCGCCTGTACGATCGGCACCCCCGCCCGCATCGCGAGCGACATGCCGCGCGCAAAGCGCGCTAGCGTCGCGCGCAGGATGATCGGGCCGGCGAGTGGCAGCCTGAGCTTCCACCGGTCCCACTGGTAACGCCCCTGCTCCGTGCCGACGTAAATCTGCGCGCCGAAGACGGCGGCCAGCAGCGCCGCCAGCAGCGCCCACCAATAAGCCACGAAGAAGTTGGACGTGCCGATCAGTACCTGGGTCAGCAGCGGCAGCGGCACCTTCTGCGCCTCGAAAATCCTGGCGAATGCCGGAACGACGAAGAAATTCACCACCGCCACCGCCACCGCAATCACCACCAGCACGATGATCGGATATCGCACCGCGGCCTTGATGCGGTCGCGAATCTCCTTGTCGAACTCCAGATAGCCGAACATGCGATTGAACGATTGGTCGAGCTCTCCGGTCGCCTCGCCGATGCGGATCACGCTGACGTAGAACGGGCTGAATACCTTGGGGTGGCTGCGCATCGCCGCCGAGAGCTCGCGACCGGCGTCGAGGCTGGTGCGCAGATCGCCGATCACTTCGGCGAGCGACGGATTGCGGGTCGACTGCTGCAATCCCCCGAGCGCGCGCATGATCGGCACGCCCGCCTTGAGCAGCGCGTACATTTGCCGCGAGAACAGCATGACGTCCACGTCGGTGATCGGTGGCGCGCTGAGACGCCGCCACCACTCGGGCGCCGGGATTGCGGTGCGCTCCGCCACGGGCTGGATGTCCACCGGCGTCACGCCGATGGCGAGCAGTTGATCGGCGACGGCGCCGGAATCCGCGCCCTCCAGCCTGCCGGTCACCAGGCCGCCGCGCGTGTCGCGCCCGCGGTAGGCGTAGTTCGGCACGCTATTCCTCCACCTGCGTCGCGACTTTGAGCACTTCGGCCACGGTAGTGCGGCCCTTGAGCACCAGTTCGAGGGCCCGATCCGTGAGCCGCGCGCCCTCCATCTGCGGCCGCGCCACTTCGCCGAAGGCGTTCGGGTCGCGCGCCACGACCGCGCGCGCCAGTTCCGGCGTCATCTCCAGCATTTCGTAGACGCCGATGCGGCCCGCAAATCCCGAGCCGTTGCAGTGCGAGCAGCCGCGGCCGTGGAAGTACTTGTGGCTGGCATAGTCCGCGCCGAGCTCCGCCGCCAGCCAACGCGCCTCGTTGGCATCCGGCTGGTATTCGGCGCTGCAGGTCTCGCAGTTCAGCCGCACCAGCCGCTGGGCCACCACTGCATGCACCGAGGTCGCCACCATGTAGCTCGGTGCGCCCATGTCGATCAGGCGGATCGGGGTGCTGACCGCGTCCTTGGTGTGCAGGGTGGAGAACACCAGGTGGCCGGTGAGCGCCGCGCGCAGCGCGATCTGCGCCGTTTCCTCGTCGCGGATCTCGCCCACCAGGATGATGTCCGGATCCTGGCGCAGCGCCGAGCGCAGCACGCGCGCAAACGTGAGATCGATCTTCTCGTTGACTTGCACCTGATTGATGCCCGTCAGGCGGTATTCGACCGGATCCTCCACGGTGACGATCTTGCGCTCGGGCGTGTTCACCTCGGAAAGCGCGGAGTACAGCGTGGTGGTCTTGCCGCTGCCCGTCGGCCCGGTCACCAGCACCATGCCGGCAGTCTTCTGGATGATCTCGCGAAAGCGCTGCAGCATCTGCGGCGGCATGCCGAGGCTGTCGAGCGACTGACGGGTCGCGCGCCGGTTCAGCAGGCGCAGGACCACGGACTCGCCGTGCTGCGTCGGCATGGTGGACATGCGCACGTCTATCTTCTGGTCGCGCGCGATGACGTTCAAGCGGCCGTCCTGGGGCAACCGCTTCTCCGAAATGTCGAGACCCGCCATCAGCTTCAGGCGCAGCGCCAGCGCCGGCGCGATCTTGGGATCGGCCTGCGTCTGCGGGTTGAGCGTGCCGTCGATGCGGAACCGGATCTGCAGCGCTGTCTCCTGCGGCTCGATGTGCACATCGGAAGCGTTCACCTGGATCGCATCCTCGAACACGCTCTGCAGCAGCTTGACGACAGGGGCGTCCTCGGCGCCCGCGCCGAGCGCGCCGAAGTCGACGTAGGAATCGCCGACGTCGCGCTCGAGCTGCTTTGCCAGCCCCGTGATTTCCTCGGTGCGGCGATAGACCCGGTCCACGCTCTGCAGCAGCGCCACCTCGCCCACCACGGCCACTTCAACGTCCTTCTGCAGGATTCTCCCCAGCTCGTCGTAGGCGAAGAGATCGGTCGGGTCGGCCATGCCGACCAGCACGTTCGCGCGCCGGTCCTCGAGCACGATCGCGCGGAAGCGCCGCGCCTGCGCCTCGGGAAGGCGCCGCACCGTGTCCTGATTCAGGTTGTAGAACTTCAGGTTGACGTACTGGATGTTCAGCTGACGCGAGATTGCTTCGCAGATCTGCTCGTCGTTGACGAAGCCCTGCTCGACCAGCACGCGCCCGAGCCGGCGGCCGCTCTTCTTCTGCTGCTCGAGCGCGACCTTCAGCTGATCCTGCGAAATCGCCTTCTGCGCGACGAGGACGTCGCCGAGGCGGATCTTTTCCGGGCGTCCCATGGCAGTACTCCGTAGGAGGGCGGCGCGGCGCACATTATCCGCTTTTCCGCCCTGCGGCAAACGACTACCATTGCCGGGACCGCACCATCCCTCATGCGAATCAAGGCGCGATGAAATCTTTCGCTTCCCAGTCCGACCTCAAGCCCAAGAAGATCACTTTCCAGAAGCTCTCGAAGAACGCCTACGCCTTCACGGCCGAAGGCGACCCGAACAGCGGCGTGATCGTCGGCGACGACGGCGTGATGGTCATCGACGCCCAGGCCACGCCGCTCATGGCGCGCGAAGTCATTCGCCGCGTGCGCCGCGTGACGACGAAACCGATCAGGTACGTGGTGCTGACGCACTACCACGCGGTGCGCGTGCTCGGCGCCTCGGCATACCGGGCAGAGCAGATCGTCGCGAGCCGGCGGACGCTCGGCCTGATCCGGGAGCGCGGCCGGCAGGACAGGGCGAGCGAGATCGGGCGCTTCCCGCGGCTGTTCCGCGGCGCCAAGTCGATCCCCGGGCTGACTTGGCCGACGCTCGTCTTCGACAGCGCGCTCACCGTGATGATGGGCAAGCTCGAGGTGCGCATCATGCATGTCGGCCCGGGGCACACCGGCGGCGACGCCATCGTCTGGCTGCCCGCGCAAAAGGTGCTTTTTTCCGGGGACCTCGTCGAGTACAACGCGGGCATCTACACCGGTGACGCGCACCTCGAGGAATGGCCCGCTACGCTGGACAGGCTGCGCGCACTCAAGCCGCGCGCGCTGGTGCCCGGGCGCGGACCGGCCCTTACGACGCCGGCGCAATGCCAGAAGGCCATCGGCTACACGCAGGACTTCGTGCGCGGCCTGTATGCGGCCGCGAAACGCGGCGCGCGCGCGCGCCAGTCGCTCAGGCAGGTATATCAGGCAACCAAGCGCAGGATGGACCCCGTATACGGCAGCTTCCCCATCTACGAGCATTGCATGCCGTTCGACGTCTCGCGCGCCTACGACGAGGCGCACGGCATCAAGCACCCGCGCATCTGGACCGCGAGTCGCGACGTTGATATGTGGAAGGCGATCGCCTGACGGCTGTCGCGGCGGAGTTGCCGACGCAGTCAGGCTAGGCGCAGCCCCGCCGCGGAGGAGGAGGGAGGAGGATACCGCGGCGGGGCCTGCCTAATCGGGTGTTCTAGCTGTGGTGCAGCCTCGCGCTGGTGCAGTCGGCGGCGGTGGCGCGCGCCTTGCGGCTGAAGCCTGCCACCTTGGACCGCACGGCGGCGAAGAAGCCGGCAACCGCTTTGCCCATGACGCGAGCACGTTCCTCGCGGGCGCGGCGCTCAATGTCGACCCAGCCGTCGAAAGACAGCGGCAGCCTGAAATTCGCCCTTACGTCCTTCTCGATCTGCTCGATTTCGTACGCGTTCATCTGCCGTTCCTTTTCAGTGTTCCTATTGCGACGCAGCAAATATACGGCTTTGCAGTCTGGTTTAGAATAGCGGCGTTAAACAAAACTCTTTTGCAGCTAGCACAAAGATATGCGTGACGTGGTTCATGGCATGTTGGTGTTTTCCAAGGTCGTCGAGGCGGGCAGCCTTTCGGCGGCGGCGCGCGAGCTCGGCGTGTCCACCGCAGTGGTGAGCCGCACCCTCGCCGCCCTCGAGGCGCGCCTCGGCGTGCGCCTCGTGAACCGCACCACGCGCAGCCTGCACCTCACGGACGAGGGTGCGAGCTACTACGAAACCTCGCAGCGCATCCTCGCCGAGATCGACGAGGCCGACGCCGCCGTCACCTCGCGCCGCATCGAGCCCCAAGGCGTGCTCAAAGTGGCGCTGCCCGCTTCGTTCGGACACCAGCATATTGCGCCTCTCGTGCCGCGCTTCGCGCAGCGCTACCCGAAGGTAGAGTTGGCGCTAAGCCTTTCGGACCGCTCCATCAATCTCATCGAGGAGGGGTTCGATCTCGCCGTGCGCATCGCCGAACTCAAGGACTCGTCGCTCGCTGCGCGCAAGCTCGCGCCCAATCGCCGCGTGGTGTGCGCGAGCCCGGCTTACCTGCGCGAGCACGGCGAGCCCAAGACGCCGCAGGACCTCACCCGGCACAACTGCCTGGTCGCCAGCTGGGAGCACGGCTTTGCCATGACGTGGGAATACAAGAGCTCGACCGGCAAGCGCGGCTCGGTGCGCGTGACCGGTCGCTACGCCTGCGACAACTGGGAGGTGCTGCGCGACTGGGCAGTGGCAGGCCTGGGTGTGGCGCTGAAATCCACCTGGGACGTGCGCCGGCAGCTGGAGGAGGGTTCCCTGATTTCGCTGCTCCCGGGCTACGATTTTGGCACCGACGTCGGCATCTACGCCGTATACCCGCACCGCCGGCATCTGCCGGCGAAGACGCGAGTATTCATCGATTTTCTCGCCGAATCCTTCGGTCCCGAACCCTACTGGGACAGGCCGGCGAGCGCCGCGGCGGCGCGAATCAAGCCGCGCGCCGCTGTCTAAGCCTGTGGTAGAACCCATCTAGCCACGGAGGCATATCGATGAACGCACCGGTCGATGCCCGCAAGCTTGCCGAGGTTTTTCTCGACGACAAGTACACGCTCGAAAAGGGGCGCGTCTTCCTTACCGGCACGCAGGCGCTCATCCGCCTGCTGCTGCTGCAGCGCGAGCGCGACCAGCGCGCGGGTCTGAACACTGCGGGATACGTTTCCGGGTACCGCGGCTCGCCGCTCGGCGGGCTCGACCAGTCGCTGTGGCGCGCGCAGAAGCACCTCGAGACGCATCACGTGAGGTTCCAGCCCGGGGTCAACGAGGACCTCGCGGCGACCGCGCTCTGGGGGTCGCAGCAGGTAGGCATGTTCCCCGGCGCCAAGTACGACGGCGTGTTCGGCATGTGGTACGGCAAGGGTCCGGGCGTGGACCGCTGCGGCGACGTATTCAAGCACGCCAATTCGGCCGGCACGTCCAAGCACGGCGGCGTCCTGGTGCTCGCGGGCGACGATCATGCTGCAAAGTCCTCGACCCTCGCGCACCAGAGCGAGCACATCCTGAAAGCCTGCTGCATCCCGGTGCTCAACCCGGCGCACGTGCAGGACTACCTCGATTTCGGCCTGCACGGCTATGCCATGAGCCGCTACTCGGGCTGCTGGATCGGCTTCAAATGCGTCACCGACGTGGTGGAATCGGGCGCCTCCGTGATCGTGGACTCGGAGCGCGTGCAGGTGAAGCTGCCGGCCGATTTCGCCATGCCGCAGGGCGGACTCAATATCCGCTGGCCCGACGGCTTTCTCGAGCAGGAGTCGCGTCTTCTCGACTGGAAAGTCTATGCGGCAATCGCCTACGTGCGCGCCAACGGCCTCGATCGCATCGTCTGGGATTCGCCCGAGGCGCGCTTCGGCATCATCACCACGGGCAAGAGCTTCGGCGACACGATGCAGGCGCTCTCCGACCTCGGCATCGACGAGCGCGTGGCGCGCGACATCGGGCTGCGCGTCTACAAGGTGGCGATGTCCTGGCCGCTCGAGCCGCAGGGCGCCCGGCGCTTCGCGAAAGGCTTGGAGGAAATCCTCGTCGTCGAGGAAAAGCGCCAGCTCATCGAATACCAGATCAAGGAGGAGCTTTACACGTGGGAGGCGGGCAAGCGCGCCCCGCGCGTGGTGGGCAAGTTCGACGACAACGGCGAATGGAGCCGCGCCGCGGGGCAGCCCGCCGGCACCTGGCTCCTGCCGGCGCACTACGAGCACAATCCGGCGATCGTGGCGCGCGCCATCGCCAAGCGCCTGGAGAAGCTCGGGCTCGCCGAGCGGCTCGGTGCGCAATTCAGGGAACGGCTCGCGTTCCTCGATTTCAAGGACAAGGCGCTCGCCAAGCCGCGCGTGACCGCCGTGCGCCAGCCCTATTTCTGCTCCGGCTGCCCGCACAACACGTCCACGCGCGTGCCCGAGGGCAGCCGCGCCACGGCGGGCATCGGCTGCCACTTCATGGCGGTGTGGATGGACCGCAATACCTCCACCTTCACGCACATGGGCGCCGAGGGCGTGCCCTGGATCGGTCAGGCGCCGTTCACCGAGGAAAAGCACATCTTCGCCAATCTGGGCGACGGCACCTACTTCCATTCGGGCCTGCTCGCCATCCGCGCCGCGGTGGCAGCCAAGGTGAACATGACCTACAAGATCCTCTACAACGACGCCGTGGCGATGACCGGCGGCCAGCACCACGACGGGCCGCTTGATCCGGCAATTATTTCCCGCCAGATCGCAGCCGAAGGGGTGAAGCCCATCATTCTCGTGACCGACGAGCCGGAGAAGTACCCGGCGGGCACGAACTGGGCGCCCGGTGTCGAGATCCGCCATCGCGACGAGCTCGACGCCGTGCAGCGCATGCTGCGCGAGCAGCCCGGCGTCTCGGCGTTGATCTACGACCAGACCTGCGCCTCCGAGAAGCGCCGGCGGCGCAAGCGCGGCGCCTACCCCGATCCCGCGAAGCGCGCAGTGATCAACGAGATGGTGTGCGAGGGTTGTGGCGACTGCAGCGCCAAGTCGAACTGCCTCTCGGT
>CAZAEG010000306.1:0-3927 GCA_964484035.1 uncultured Enterobacteriaceae bacterium
GGTTCGAAAGCGTCTTTCCGCCCACCACGTCGCAGGCGAGGATCTTGCGCGGCACCGAGCGCGACTCGACGACGTACAGGATCGACTCGTCGGGCGAGAAGGCGAGGCCGTTCGGCTGGTTGATGCCTTCGGCGACCACGCTCATCGCGCCCGCGGGATCGATGCGATAGACGTTCGTCGGCAGCTCGGCCGGAGCCTTGTGCCCCTCGTACCAGCCGAGGATGCCGAAGCTCGGGTCGGTGAACCAGATCGAGCCATCGGACCTGCACACCACGTCATTGGGCGAGTTGAGCCGCTTGCCCTCGAAGCGCTCGGCGAGCGCGGTAATCGTGCCGTCGGGCTCGGTGCGCGAGACGCGCCGCCCGCCGTGCTCGCAGGTGACGAGCCGCCCCTGGCGGTCGCGCGTGTTGCCGTTCGCGTACCCGGAAGGCTTGCGCCAGACGCCCACCGCGCCGGTTTCCTCGTCCCAGCGCCACATGCAGTCGCCGGGAACGTCGCTCCACAAGAGGCACCGAAGGTCGCCGAAGTACACCGGCCCTTCCGCCCAGCGAGTGATGCCGGCGGCCAGGCGCTCCACCTTCGCGAGCGGCAAGCGGTAGCGCGCGAAGGAGGCGTCGACGTCCCTTACCGCCGCATCGGGCACGCGCGCGCTCGGCTGCCAGCTCGCGCTCATCGTCAGCGCGCGGCGCGCGCGAGCAGGTGCTCGAAGCCCTGCTCGCTGAAGCCGCTCAGTTTTTCGTGACCTACGACGATGAGCGGCACGCCTCGCCCGCCCAGGCGCTTGAAATCCGCGCGGGCGCTCGCGGACTTCTCCAGGTCGTGCTCGACGTAGGCGATGCCCGCCCTGGCGAAATAGGCGCGCGCCTGCGCGCAGTACGGGCACCAGGAGGTCGCGTACATCACGATCTCCGGCGTCGACTCGGCCTGGGCCGGCGGCGCACCGGCCGCGGCGGCGAGGGCGAATGCGAGGACGAGAGCACGAAGCATGGCGGATGCTTAGTAACACAGCGTCGCGGCGCCGGCAATCGGTATACTGGCGCGCCGTGCCGCGCATCCTGCTTACGCACTCCCCCGAAGCACTCGAGCGCTACTACGGCGCCCGCGCGCTCGCGGGGCTGCGCGACCTGGCCGACGTGACGCTCCACCCCGGCGGCGCGCCGCTGCAAGGCGAGGCGCTGATCGCGGCGGCCTCCGGCTGCGAGCTCATCGTCTCCTATCGCCAGTCGCCCGCGCCCGCCGCGCTCTTCGAGCGCCTGCCGGGACTCATCGCCTTCCTGCGCTGCGCGGTGGACATCCGCAATATCGACGTCGACGCGGCGAGCAGGGCGGGCGTGCTGGTGACGCAGGCGAGCGCCGGTTTCGTGCCGGCGGTGAGCGAGCTGGTGCTGGGGTTTCTGATCGACCTGTCGCGTGGCATCTCGCGCGCGGCGGCCGCGTACCATGCCGGCAGGGTACCGGAGGCGACCACGGGCCGCGAGCTGCGCAACGCCGCGATCGGCATCATCGGCTACGGCGCGATCGGGCGCGAGGTGGCGCGCGTGGCGCGCGCGCTCGGCATGCGCGTGCTGGTCAGCGACCCCCATGTGCGGGACGTCGAGCAGACGCCGCTCGACGAGCTGCTCGCGCGCTCCGACTATGTCGTGCCGCTCGCCACGGCCACGGCGCAGACCGAAAACCTGATGAACGGCGCGGCGTTCGCGAAAATGAAGCCCGGCGCGTTCTTCATCAACGTGTCGCGCGGCAACCTGGTGGACGAGACGGCGCTCGCGCGCGCCCTGGATTCGGGGCGCATCGCGGGCTGCGCCCTCGACGTGGGCCGCGCGCCCGACCAGATGCCGACCCCGGCGCTCGCGGCGCGGCCGGACGTCGTCGCTACGCCGCATTGCGCGGGGCTCACGCAACCCGCGATCGAGCACCAGTCACTCGAGACGGTCGCGCAGGCAGCCGGGATCCTGCAGGGGCGCGCGCCGAAGGGTGCGGTGAACGCCGAACGATGGACGCGCAAAGGACTGCTCAAACCATGAAAACCATCCTCATCACCGGTGCCGCGGGCGACGTCGGCACCCACCTGCGGCGCGAACTGGCGGGCAAGTACCGCATCCGCGCCTCCGACCTGCGGGACCTGGGGCAGAAGTTCACGGACCCGCAGTTCATGCGCGCCGACATAGCGGATTTCAAGGACGCGCTGCGCATCACCCGCGGCGTGGACGCGGTGGTCCACCTCGGCGGCTATTCGGTGGAGGGGCCCTGGCAAGGGATCCTCAGCGCCAACATCATCGGCTGCTACAACGTGTTCGAGGCCGCGCGCAGGAACGGCGTCAAGCGCATCCTGTTTCCGACCTCGAACCACGCGACCGGCTTCTACCGGCGCGACCAGACCATCGATCACCGCGTCTATCCGCGGCCTGACAGCCGCTACGGCGTGTCCAAGGTCTTCGGCGAGGCGCTGGGCAGCCTGTACGCCGACAAGTACGGCATGGAAGTCTTCTGCATGCGCCTCGGCAACGTGAATCCCGCGCCGATCGACAAGCGGCGGCTGTCGATCTGGATCTCGCCGCGCGATCTCGCGCAGCTCGTCACCATCGGCATCGACCATCCGCAGATCCGCTTCGAGATCGTCTATGGCGTTTCGGGCAATGCCCGCAGCTGGTACGACAACTCGAACGCCGTGCGCCTCGGCTACCGCCCGCAGGACGATGCCGAGGCCTATGCCGCGCAGGTCCTCGCGCGCGAGAAGCCGGGCGACCCCGTGGCCGAGCAGTACCAGGGCGGGGTGTTCGTCGTCGCCGAGGAGATTCCCAATCCGGCGCCGTTGCCGGGAAAGGCAGGCGTCAAGCCGCGGCGCGCCGCCGCTCGATCCACCAGCCCCAGGCGGGGAGCAGCCAAAGCGCGAGCGCGCTCCCGGCCACGGCGGCGGCGCTAGGCGGCGGCGGGCCGAAGGCCGCGCCGAGGTAAGCCACGACGAAAAAGGCGATCAGCAGCCAGAAAGCGAGCGCGACCTTCGCCGCGTGTCGCAGGTAGATCGCCACGCCCGCGGCAAATAACGCGCTCTCGACGAGCAGCGTCCCGGGCACCGAGTTCCACAGGCCGAGGCCGATCATCGTGGAACTCCCCGGCCACAGCGGCAGATCGGGACGGTGCGATAGCGCATCGAGCGCCCAGTGGCTGAAGACGAGCAGCGCCATCACCAGCGCGGCGCGGCGGCCGAGCTTCCAGCAGGCGAGGCCGAACGAGGCGCTCCACGCGATTGCCGCGGCAAGGCTGTGCGTCCAGGGATAGTGGACGAAATCGAGCGGCGTGAACGCCGTGTTGCCGGGATCGACCTCGACGCGCTCGATGCCGAGGAGGACGAGGACCGGCCACACCAGATCGAGCCAGAAGGTCGCTGCGATTGCGAGCCCGAGATTGGCGCGCGGCGCGAGCGGCTTGGCCGCCAGCGCCAGCGCCGCATGGCCAATGAACACGGGTGTCTAGATGAGAAAAATGGGGACTGTCCCCATTTACTCGTCCGCGCTGGCCGCAGGCCGGTGGGCGGAGATGAGCTTTTGCTGCAGCTGCGGCGGCGCCGCCTCGTAGTGGCTGAATTCCAGCGTGTACGAGCCGTGGCCGGCGGTGATCGATTTCAGGCGCGCGGGGAACTGCTCCATCTCCGAGAGCGGCGCCTGCGCCGTGATCTGCACGGTGCCCGGGCGCGGCGCGTCCGAGCCCTTGATCTGGCCGCGGTGGCCCGAGAGCTCGCCGGCGATGTCGCCCATCTTCTGCTCCGGGGCCACGATCTCGACGTTCACGATCGGCTCGAGCACGATCGGGCGCGCCTTGCCGAGCGCATCGAGGAACGCCTTGCGCCCCGCGGACATGAAGGCCACGTCCTTGGAGTCCACCGGGTGGCTCTTGCCGTCGTAGACGATGACGCGCACGTCCTGGATC
>CAZAEG010000307.1:0-5969 GCA_964484035.1 uncultured Enterobacteriaceae bacterium
GCGACCGGCGTGGAGGCGATGAGCTTCGCGATCGCCGCCACCGGCTCCGGATTCGACTTGCGGAAGGCTTCGGTGAACCAGCGCTCGAGCGTCGGCTGCACGAGCGGCTGCATGCCTTTTTCTTCGGCGAGCTTGATGCGCTCCTGCCACAGCGGCCAGGCCTCCGCGGGATAGCGGCTCGTGGTGTCGGCAAGCATCAGCGTCTTGAACACGCCCGGATACTTCAGCGCGAACGTCTGGCCGATCATGCCGCCCATGGACAGGCCGCAGAAATGCGGATGCTTCACGCCGAGCGCATCGAGCAGCGCCTTCAGGTCGTCGGCCAGCATCTCGAGCGTGTAGGCGCCTTTCGGCGCCCCGCTCGCGCCGTGCCCGCGCGTGTCGTAGGCGAGGATGCGGTAGCTCGCCTTCAGCGCCGCGATCTGCGGGTCCCACATGCGCACGCTGCAGGCGAGCGAGTGGCTGAGGACGAGCCACGGCGCGCCTTCCTTGCCGTGCAGCTCGTAGCTGGTGTCGATGCCGTTGGTCTTTGCTTTCATGCGCTCCCCACGATGAGTGGAATCAACATTTCGTCCGCGCTCGCGCCGCCGTGGTGGCCGAGGTGGCGGTGGCGCTGCTCGCCGGGCGTCCAGTCCTTCACCGTGACGCGCCCGTGCATGAGGAGCGCCACGTCGCCGATGCGCTCGGCAAGCCGCGGGTGCGGATCGCCCGGCCCGAACCAGCCTTCCGCGACCAGCTCCTCGCTCGAGCAGACGCGCGCCCGCTCGCCCAGCCAGTCGCGGGCCCGCGCCATGAACTCGCCGGCGCGTCCCTCCTGCACGTGGCAGAAGGCGGCGCGGCTCTCGCCGCACAGAGGATAGCGCAGCAGCGCGGCAAGGCCCGGCGCGTCCGCGAAATCGAGCGCGTCCGCCCCGGTGCTGTCGACGAAGCCGTGGTCGGCGGTGGCGACGACGAGGGTGCCGGTGCCCGCGAGCCGCGAAAGGAGCTCGGCGAAGGCGGCGTCCACCGCGCCGAAATGCGCGCGCACCTGCGCGCTCGCGTTGCCGTGGCGGTGCGAGAGCGCGTCGAACTCGGGCCAGTAGGCGTAGATGAACTTGGGCTCCGGCCCCGAGCTCACGGCGGCCGCGGTCTCGGCGACGAAGCCCTCGAGCTTGTCGTAGGCGCGGCGCTCGGCGCGCCCGCAGTGGTGCAGGTTGTAGGTCGAGTCGATGATCGGGCGGTACGACACCACGATCGAGCGCCGCGCAAGTCCGTCAAAGAGTGATGGCGCGCGGTACAGGCGCGAGGGCTCGATGTCGAGCGCCGTCTTCTCGCCGCGGCGCTGGAACGGCAGCGGCGAGCCCACGCAGCCCGCCTCGCCGAAGAACGTGAACCAGCCGGTGAGGCCATGCTCGAGCGGTGCCCAGCCGGTGTAGGAGGTGGTGATGGCGCTCGCCGTGGTCGAGGGAAAGACCGAGGTGATGGCGCCGCGTCGCCGCGCGTGCAGCGCGCCGCCCGCACCGTCGCGGGCAAGGTACCGGTCGCCCAGGCCGTCGACGATCAGCAGGACGATGTTGCGCGCCGCGGCGAGCTCGCCGGCCGGCAGCGCCGCCAGGGGCGCATGGCGCGGCGCGCCGCCGCAGGCCTCGACGATCGAGGCGATGAGATTGACGAGTCCGCCGCCCGCGTAATCCGGCCGCACCATCGGTGCGGATTCTAGCGGCTCAATGCAGGCGCAGGTTGTTGATGAGCAGCGCCTCGTAGGTGCAGAGGAAGTCATCCACCGCCTCCTCGCCGTGCTCCGCCGCGCACAGCTGCGCCATGCTGGCCCGCAGGCGCGCCGCCACCGGGCCCTCGAGAAAGCCGCTGCGCCGCGCCTGCTTGTCGACGAGCTCGATGCCCACGCCGGCGCCGAACTCGGCGACGCAGTAGTGCTCGCTGTCGTAGAGAATGTTGAGCGCGCTCATGGCGCTATTGGACGCCCGGGCGGGCCGATTGTTGAGCCTGCCGCGTGATAAACTGCACGCCCGTTCTGTGAGGTTTCGTCCCATGCGGCTCGAAGTCCACGTCCACGCCGACATCCCCATCCTCGAAGGGGTCTCCCGCAAGCAGATCGAGCTGGCGCTCGCGCCCTGGCTGGAGTACCTGGATGCCGAGGCGCTCGCCGACGTGAAGAGCCTGGAAGCCGACGAGCCCGGCGTGCGCTTCGACGACAAGGAGCTGATGCTGTTCGTGTGCTGGACCGGCGAGATCGGCCGCAGCTTCTACGCCGCGCTCGACGCCTCGCTCGAGAGTCTCGGGCCGTACTGCTACGAGGCGGTCGAGGTCGACCTGACCCTGTACCACGAGAACGGCGACCAGGAATCGAAGCTGCTGTTCGTCGGCCCGACCGCGCAGTCGATCCACGAGGCGCAGCGCCGCTGCATGATCGAGGACCTGACGGCGATCCTCGAGCGCCAGTTCGACAAGGAGCGCATCGCCGAGGTGACGACGCTCGCCAACCAGCTGTTCGACCGCGACTGGAAGGAAAAGTCCTCCGGCGTGAAGCCGCAGCAGGAGCGCGCGTTCGAGTACGTCACGCGCCCGTCGCGGAAGAACCTGCACTGACGAGCTAGGTGGCCGCGCCGAAGTACCCCGGCTTCGACACGCTCGCGCTGCACGCCGGCCAGTCGCCCGATGCGACCACCGGCGCCCGCGCGGTGCCGATCTACGCCACCACGTCCTACGTTTTTCGCGACAGCGAGCACGCCGCGTCGCTGTTCAACATGGAGCGCGCGGGCCACGTGTACTCGCGCATCTCCAATCCCACGGTGGCCGTGCTGGAGGAGAGGATGGCGGCGCTCGAGGGCGGCGTCGGCGCCATCGCCACGGCCTCGGGCCAGGCGGCGCTGCATCTCGCGGTGGCGACGCTGATGGACGCGGGCAGCCACATCGTCGCCTCGAACTCGCTCTACGGCGGCTCGCACAACCTGCTCGGCTATACGCTGAAGCGCTTCGGCATCGACACCACGTTCGTCGCCCCGGGCACCGCCGAGAACTTCGCGCGGGCGATCCGGCCCGGGACGCGGCTCCTGTTCGGCGAGACGCTCGGCAACCCGGGGCTCGAGGTCCTCGACATTCCGGCAGTGGCGCAGGTGGCGCACGCGGCGGGGCTGCCGCTGCTGGTCGACGCGACCTTCACCACGCCGTACCTGATGCAGCCCTTCGCGCACGGCGCGGACCTGCTGTACCACTCGGCCACCAAGTTCCTCGGCGGCCACGGCGTGGCGATCGGCGGCGTGCTCGTCGACTCGGGCCGCTTCGACTGGGAGAAGAGCGGCAAGTTTCCGCAGCTCACCGCGCCCTACGCCGGCTTCCACGACATGGATTTCGAGGAGGAGTCGGGCACGCGCGCTTTCCTGCTGCGCGCGCGGCGCGAGGGCCTCAGGGACTTCGGCGCCTGCATGGCGCCGATGACGGCGTTCCACATCCTGCAGGGCATCGAGACGCTGCACCTGAGGATGCCGCGCCACGTGGCGAGCACGCGCAAGATCGTGAATTTCCTCGACTCCAATTCCGCCGTCGACAAGGTCCTGTATCCGGAGCTGCCCGGCCACCCCGAGCATGCGCTGGCGAAGAAACTCCTGCCGAAAGGCTGCGGCGGGGTGTTCTCCTTCGACCTGAAGGGCGGGCGCGAGGCGGGCAAGCGCTTCATCGAGTCGCTGCGCGTCTTTTCGCACCTCGCCAACGTCGGCGATGCGAAGTCGCTCGTCATCCACCCGGCCAGCACCACGCACTACCGCATGACGGACGCGGACCTGGCGAAGGCCGGCATCGGTCCGGGCACGGTGCGCCTGTCGATCGGCCTGGAGGACGTCGAGGACCTGATCGAGGATCTCGCGCGCGGCCTGCGGGCCGCCCGGAAGTGAATTTCACGGTCGACGGCCGGCAGGTTTTCGCCTACACGGCGGCGCACGCGCTCGATCCCGCGAAGCCCACGGTGCTGTTCGCGCACGGCGCGGGGCTCGATCATTCGCTGTTCGGCTTGCAGAGCCGCTACTTCGGCTATCACGGCCGGAACGTCCTCGCGCTCGATTTTCCGGCGCACGGGCGCTCCGAGGGGCCGCCGCTGGCCGTCGTCCCCGAGATGGCCGACTGGGTGATGCGCCTGCTCGATGCCGCGAAGCTGGAGAAGGCGGGCGTGGTGGGACACTCCATGGGCTCGCTGGTGGCGCTGGAGTGCGCGGCGCGCCATCCACAGCGCGTCGAGCGCATCGCACTCCTTGCCACCGCCTATCCGATGACGGTCTCGGCGGCGTTCCTGCAGGCGGCGAAGGAGAACCGGCAGGACGCCCACGACATGATCACGATCTGGGGCCACGCACCGCGGGCGCCGCTCGGCGGCAATCCCAATCCGGGCATGTGGATGTACGGCGACACGCTCGCGCGCCTTTCGCGCCTGGCGCCCGGCGTGCTCTACAGCGACCTCAGGGCCTGCCACGAGTACGCAGGCGGCGAAGCGGCAGCGGCGAAGCTGAAGTGCCCGGTGCTCTTCATCCTCGGGCGTCGCGACCACATGACTGCACCGAAAGCCGGTGTGGCCTTCTCAAAACTCGTGCCGGGCGCCACGGTGATGCAACTCGCGCCCTCGGGCCACTCGCTCATGGCCGAGTCGCCCGACGCCGTGCTCGACGCGTTGATCAGCTTCCTCGTCTAGTTTACCCAGCGCCCCGCGCGCACGGCGGCGATGATGAGCGCGCCGAAGAGCGCGATGCCGCCCGCGATGACCGCGAACACCGCGGCAAGCGGCCCGTCCAGCGCCACGACCAGCGCGCCGGCCACGAGCACGAACGCCAGCCGCACCGTGCCGGCGAGCACCGGCAGCACCATGCGCCCCGCGCCCTGCGAGGCGAAGTAAAGCGCCATCCCGGCGCCGAAAAGCGCGTAGAACGGCGCCACGATGCGCAGGTAGAGGCCCCCCGCGGCGAGCACCTCGGGATCGTCGCTGAAGATGCGGATCCACACGTGCGGAAACGACGCGACGGTGAGGCCGATGGCGAGCGAGATGCCGGCGGCGATCGCCGTCCCGGTCCAGGCGATCCTCTTGGCGCGCGCGCCGCGCCCGGCGCCGACGTTGGTGCCCACCATGACGACGAGCGCCTGGCCGATGGCAAAGACGAGCGGTATCTGCAGGAGTTCCAGGCGCACGCCGACGCCGTAGCCGGCGAGCGCCGCGGTGCCGAAGCTGCCGACGAAGCCGGTGAGGATCACGGCGGTGAGCACCGTCTGCAGCGCGCCCACCGAGGACACCGCACCGACGCGCAGGATCTCGCGGAACACGCGCCATTCTAGGCGCCAGTGCTCTCGTCCCGGGCGCAGGCCCTCGCGCCACAGCATCGTCCCCATGATCAGGCTCGCGACGAGGAAGGCGGTGACGTAGGCGAGCGCCGCGCCGGCGATGCCCAGGCGCGGCACGGGCCCCCAGCCGAGCGTGAGCGCGCCCGAAAGCGGGATCTGCACCACGGCGGCGGCCGCGAGCGCCACCGCGGGCGCGAGCGTGTTGCCGCCGCCGCGCAGCACGCTCGCCAGCGTGTTGGCGAGCCATACCGCGACCGCGCCGGCGAACAGTACGTGCGAGTACTCGAGCGCCTGCGTCAGCGCCGCGCCGCGTCCGCCGAGCAGGCCGTAGAGCGCATCGCCCAGGCCGACGAACAGTGCCGTGAAGGCGAGCCCGCCGGCGAGCGCAATGACGAGCGCATGCGCGACGAGGCGCTTCGCCGTGTCCTCGCGCCCCGCGCCGAGCGCGCGCGCGAGCGCCGAGGACACGCCGCCGCCCATGGCGCCGGCGGAAAGCATCTGCATCAGCATCGCCAGCGGGAAGACGAGCGCCAGGCCGGCGAGCGCCGCGGTGCCGAGGCGCCCGACGAAATAGGTGTCGGCGATCGACACCGCGGTCTGGAACAGGGCGAGCAGCGCCCCGGGCGCGGCGAGGCGCGCGAGCGTCGGGACGA
>CAZAEG010000308.1:0-5854 GCA_964484035.1 uncultured Enterobacteriaceae bacterium
TGCGCCTGGTCCTCGGCGCGTGAGCCTGCTGCGCTCCAGGGACAACCCGCGCGTGCGACGCTGGCATGCGCTCGCGCACGACGCGCGCACGCGGCGCACGGAGCGCTGCGCGCTCATCGAGGGCGCGCACCTGCTCGCGGCGTATCTGGACGCCGGGGGGCGCCCGAGCGCGGTTCTCGTCAGCGAGACCGGCCGGGCCGACGCGGAGCTCGCGGCGCTCGCGCGGCGGGCCGGGCCATCGCCGGTGACGCTGCCCGACGCGCTGTTTCGCTGGGTCGCGGACGCGGTCGCGCCGGCGGGGCTGGCGGCCGAGATCGACCTGCCGGCAACGGCGCCGCGACTCGCGCAGGCGCGCCATGGCGTGTTCCTCGACGGCATCCAGGACGCAGGGAACGTCGGGGCGATCCTGCGCAGCGCCGCGGCCTTC
Source organism: uncultured Enterobacteriaceae bacterium (assembly GCA_964484035.1). Taxonomy (GTDB): domain Bacteria; phylum Pseudomonadota; class Gammaproteobacteria; order Burkholderiales; family SG8-39; genus JAABQT01. Next base: position 428 of record CAZAEG010000308.1, read on the forward strand.
GGCGCGGACACCGCGGTGCTCGGGCGCGGCTGCGCCGACCCGTGGTCGCCGAAAGTGCTGCGCGCCGCGATGGGTGGGCACTTTGCGCTGCGCGTTGTCGAGGTCCCGGAGCTCGTCGGCGCGCTGCAAGAGTTCCGCGGCAGGCTGGTCTGCGCCGTGGCCGCGGGAGGCGAGGTGCCCGCCGCCGTGGACCTGACCGGCCCGCTGGGCTGGATCTTCGGCGCCGAAGGGCGGGGCGTGAGCCCGGCGGCCGCGGCGCGGGCCGCGCTGCGCGTCAGCGTCCCGCTGGCCGGGGGCGCCGAATCGCTCAACGTCGCCGCCGCCGCGGCGATCCTGCTCTACGAGCGCGCGCGCCAGCTCAGTACATCGGGCGCTCGATCCTGAGCTCGCGCAGGATGTTGGTGGCGATCTCCTCGATGGACTTGGCCGTGGAATTGATCCAGCGGATGCCCTCGCGGCGCATCAGCCGCTCGGCCTGCTCGACCTCGTAGCGGCAATTCTCCAAGTCGGCGTAGCGGCTGTCGGGGCGGCGCGCCTGGCGGATCTCGCGCAGGCGCTCGGGCGCAATGCTCAGGCCGTAGAGGCGCGACTTGCAGGGCACGAGCGCCCCCGGCAGCTGCAGGCGCTCGAAATCCTCGGGAATGAGCGGGTAGTTCGCCGCCTTCACGCCGAACTGCAGCGCCAGGTACAGGCTGGTCGGCGTCTTGCCGCTGCGCGATACGCCCACCAGGATGACGTCGGCCTGATCGAGGTCGCGGTGCGAGGCGCCGTCGTCGTGGGCCATGGCGAAATTGATCGCCTCCATGCGGTGCGAGTAGCCCGGCTTGTCCATGGCGCTGTGCGAGCGCCCGATGGTGTGCGTGGACTTCACGCCGAGCGCCGCTTCCAGCGGGTCGATGAAAGTCTCGAAGAAATCCACGAACAGCGCGCTCGCCTGGCGCACCACCGCGCGCAGGTCGCCGTTCACCAGCGTGGAAAAGACGATGGGCTGGGCGTTGCCGCGCCGGCCTTCCTCCTCGATGCGCGCGCGGCAGTCCTCGGCCTGGTCCCGGGAATTGACGAACGGCAAGGTCACCTGGTGGAACTCAACGCCCTCGAACTGCGTGAGCAGGCTGTGGCCGAGCATCTGCGCCGTGATGCCGGTGCCGTCGGAGATGAAGAACACGGTGCGGCGCTGCGGCATGCGGCTAAAATAGCAGGGAAATGAGAGTGGCGTGGCTCAAGGATCTGCGTCTGACGGATCTGCCGCAGGTGGGCGGCAAGAATGCGTCGCTGGGCGAGATGATCGGCGCTCTCCAGGGCGCGGGCATCCGCGTCCCGGGCGGCTTCGCCACCACTGCCGATGCCTACCGCGAGTTTCTACGCGCCGGTGGGCTCGACCGGCGCATTGCCGAGCGCATCGCGGGACTCAAGACCGGCGACGTCGAGGCGCTCGCCCGCTGCGGGTCCGAAATTCGCGGCTGGATAGAGAAGACGCCACTTCCCGAGGCTTTGGAGCGTGATATACGCAAGTATTATCAAGAAGTTATAAAAGTATCCTCCGGCGATATCTCATTCGCAGTCCGATCGTCGGCAACAGCCGAGGACCTGCCCGATGCCTCGTTCGCGGGCCAGCAGGAGACCTACCTCAACGTGCACGGCATCGACAATGTGCTGCAGGCCGTACGGCGCGTGTTCGCCTCGCTCTACAACGACCGCGCCATCTCGTACCGCGCGCACCACGGCTTCGAGCACGGGGAGGTGGCGCTCTCGGCGGCGGTGCAGCAGATGGTGCGCAGCGACCGCGGCGCGAGCGGCGTCATGTTCACGCTGGACACTGAGTCCGGCTTTCGCGACGTGGTGTTCATCACCGCCGCCTACGGCCTGGGCGAGATGGTGGTGCAGGGCGCGGTGAATCCCGACGAGTTCTACGTCCACAAGCCCATGCTCGAGCGCGGCCGCCCGGCGATCGTCCGACGCACCCTGGGCAGCAAGCAGCAGAAGATGATCTACGCCGAATCCGCGGCGGCCGGACCTGCGGTGCGCACGGTCGATGTTGCCGAAGCCGAGCGGCACCGCTTCTCGCTGGCCGACGCCGACGTCCTCGAGCTGGCGCAGGCCGGGCTGGCGATCGAGAAGCACTATCGCCGCCCGATGGACATCGAGTGGGCCAAGGACGGCGCCGACGGGCGCATCTACGTGCTGCAGGCGCGACCGGAAACCGTGAAGTCGCGTCCGCACGCCGGCAGCGAGGAGCAATTCCGGCTGAAGGGGCGCGGCCCGGTGCTTGTCACGGGGCGCGCCATCGGCCACAAGATCGGCGTCGGTCCGGTGCGCGTGGTGGCCGGGGCGGCGCTCATGGCGAAGGTGCAGAAGGGCGACGTGCTGGTGACCGACATGACGGACCCGAACTGGGAGCCGGTGATGAAGCTCGCGTCGGCCATCGTCACCAATCGCGGCGGACGCACCTGCCATGCCGCGATCATCGCGCGCGAGCTCGGCATCCCGGCGGTCGTGGGCTGCGGCGACGCCACCGAAAAGCTGCGCGACGCGCAGTCGGTCACCGTCTCCTGCGCGGAAGGCGACACCGGCCACGTCTACGAGGGCGCGCTGGCGTTCGAGGTGAGCGCCGTGGAACGCGGGACGATGCCCAGCATCCCCGTGAAGATCGCCATGAATGTAGGCAATCCACAGCTGGCGTTCGATTTCGCGCAGCTGCCGAACGCGGGCGTCGGCCTGGCGCGCATCGAGTTCGTGATCAACAACGAGATCGGCGTGCACCCGCGCGCCTGCCTGGAGGCTGCCGCGCTGCCGCCCGAGCTGCGCGCCAGGGTCGAGGCGGCGGCCCGCGGCTATGCCGACCCCGAGACCTTCTTCCGCGAGAAGCTGACCGAAGGCGTCGCCACCATCGCCGCGGCGTTCTGGCCCAAGCCGGTGATCGTGCGCCTGTCGGATTTCAAGTCGAACGAATACCGCAAGCTGCTCGGAGGCGAGCGCTACGAGCCGGAGGAGGAGAACCCGATGCTGGGCTTCCGCGGCGCCGCGCGCTATCTCGCCGAGAGCTACCGCGCCTGCTTCGATCTCGAGTGCGCGGCACTGCACCGGGTGCGCAACGAGCTCGGCCTGACCAACGTCGAGCTGATGGTGCCGTTCGTGCGCACCGTCGACGAGGCCGAGCGCGTCATCGCCCTGCTCGCGCAGAACGGCCTGCGGCGCGGCGAGAACGGGCTGCGCATCGTCATGATGTGCGAGCTGCCGTCGAACGCGCTGCTCGCCGAGGCGTTCCTCGCGCACTTCGACGGTTTCTCCATCGGCTCCAATGACCTGACGCAGCTCACGCTCGGCCTGGACCGGGACTCGGGGCTGGTCGCCAAGGAGTTCGACGAGCGCAATGCCGCGGTGAAGATGCTGATCGCCATGGCGATCCGCGCCTGCCGCAAGCACAAGAAGTACGTCGGCATCTGCGGCCAGGGGCCCTCCGACCATCCGGATCTCGCCCGCTGGCTCATGGAGCAGGGCATCGACAGCCTGTCGCTCAACCCGGACACGGTGCTCGCCACCTGGCGGGCGCTGGCGGAGCCGGCGCCCGCGCCGCTGCCTTCAGCGGCTGCGTAGCAGCTTCTGCTTGTCGCGCTGCCACTGCTTCTCGCGCTCGGCGGCGCGCTTGTCGTGCTTCAGCTTGCCACGCGCCAGGCCGATCTCGAGCTTGATGCGGCCCTTGCTGAAATGCAGGTCGAGCGGGATCAGCGCGTAGCCGCGCTGCTGCACCTTGCCGATCAGGCGTCGGATCTCCTCGGCGTGCAGCAGGAGCTTGCGCGTGCGCGCGGGGTCCGGCGCATAGTGCGTGGATACCGTCGCCAGCGGCGTGATGTTGCCGCCGATCAGCCACAGCTCCGCGCCCTTCACCAGCACGTAGGCGTCGGCCAGCTGCGCGCGGCCGGCGCGGATCGCCTTCACCTCCCAGCCCTCGAGCGCGATGCCGGCCTCGTAGCGCTCTTCGATGAAGTAGTCGTGGAAGGCCTTGCGGTTCTGGGCGATCGACATGGGTGCAGGCGCTGCGCAGCCGCGATTCTCCCATGAAGCGCATCGCGCGCTCCGCCATCGTCGAGCACGCAGCACCGGCGATGTACGCGCTGGTCGAGGACGTCGAGGCCTATCCGCAATTCCTGCCCTGGTGCCGCGCGGCGCACGTGCGCGAACGCAGCGCGCAGCGCACCGTGGCGACGCTCGCCGTGGGCGTGAGGGGCCTGCGCTACGAGCTCACCACGCAGAACGCCAACCGGCCGCACGAGGCCATCGAGCTGCGGTTCCTGGCAGGCCCGTTCCGGCATTTTGCGGCGCACTGGCGCTTCACCGCGCTGGGCGAGCGCGCGGCGCGCATCGACTTCGCCATGGAGTACGAATTCGCCGGCGCGCTCGTGACCAGGGCGCTCGGGCCGCTGTTCGAGACCATTGCCGACACCATGGTCGACGCCTTCAAGCGACGCGCCGATGCGGTCTATGGGCAAGCTAAGCGTTGAAGTGATCGAGGCCTGGCCCGGGCGCTTCGAACGCGTGCTGCTCGAGCTCGAGGAGGGCGCCACCGTGCGCACGGCACTTGCGGCGGCCGGGCGGTCCGCGGCACGCAACGTCGGCATTCACGGCCGCCGTGCCGATCTGGAGGCGCGGCTCGCCGATGGCGACCGCGTGGAAATCTACCGGTCGCTCAGCGCGGATCCGAAGGAGGCGCGCCGCAGACGCGCCCAGCGGCGCGCGCGGTGAGCGGCCTCAGCCGCACCAGTCCTGTACCGCCCGGCGCGCCGCCTCGGTTTCGCGGGCGTGCGCATTGTCGTCCAGGTAGTAGCGCTCGCCCTGGGCGTCGGTGCGCGAAACGCGCTGGCCGCTCTCGAACGTGCGCAGCGCTTCCCGGGCGCGGGCGCAGTTCTCCTGCTTCGCCTGGGCATCCTTCACCGCCAGCGCCTCCTGCTCGCGCGCCTTCTGCGCCTCGAGCTGACGCTTGCGGAACTCCTGCTCCTGCTCGGCCGGCGTGAGCGGGCCCTTGCGCGCGTCCTTCGCGCTGGCGTCCTGCGCCGCATCGTCCGCGGCCGGCCCCGCCGGCGCAGTCGAGGGCGAGCGCAGGGTGCGCGCCTTCACGCCGGGCGGCGGCGGCGTCGAGGTGTAGTGGACGCGGCCGTCCTTGTCGACCCAGCGGTACATCTGTGCAGACGCGAGCGCGGTGAACACCAGCATCGAGCCGAGAACCAGGAATCGCATCATGGTGAGTTCCTCTTCTGACCCGCAACGCACGGGGGCGAAGTTTGCGGACACGAGTATAATGCCGCTTTGCGTGAAAGGCTGATCATGCGTGTCATCCAGAAGGCGCTGACCTTCGACGATGTGCTCCTCCTTCCCGCCCACTCCCGCGTCCTGCCGCGCGAAGTTTCCCTCAAGACCCGTCTTACCCGCAAA
>CAZAEG010000309.1:0-8383 GCA_964484035.1 uncultured Enterobacteriaceae bacterium
TAGCCCAGGATCGCGCCCGACTCGGGCAGGAAGCTGCCGTCCTCGAGTTCGAGCGTGGGCACCTGGCCGTTCGGATTGCAGGCGAGGAACTCCGCGCTGCGCGTCTCGCCCTTCGTGGTGTTCACTTCCACCCACTGATAGGGCAGCTGCAGCTGCTCCAGCGCGAGCTTTACCTTGTAGCAGTTGCCCGAATCGGCCATGCCGTACACGGTGAACATCGCCATCTCCTTTCAGCGCACGAGCGTCACGAGCAGTTCGGCATCATAGGGCAGCGCGAAGTCCGGCGGCAGCGGATGGCCCTGCGGCAGTTCGAGCTCGGCCGCGGGCTTCAGGCGCACGCGCTTCACGACGATGCTCGCGATACGCCATGGCGGATCGAACAGCGCGGTGAATTCCGGCATGCCCATGAGGGCGCGCGTGACATAACCTTCGGGCGCATCGCGCTCATCCGGCCAATGGCGCGAGCTCGAGGCCTGGCGCGCAAGCAGCGCGGAGAGCCACGGGTACTGCGCGATGCGGCCGAAGCCGACGAGCAGCTGCGCGCGCTGGCCCGCCTGGCGCGTCGCCGTGCGTACGCCTTCGAGCGTGGGCGTGAATGCGGGCGAGCAGGACGGCAAGAGCTGCACCACGCCCTCATCGCGCCACTCCGCGCCGAGCGCGCAGGGCGCGGCGCCGAGAACGAGCGCCAGCAGCGCGCTCACGCGCGCGCCGCCGCGGCGAGCTCCGCGGCCGAGAGGTTGTGGATGCGCCCGAAGCCGGCGACGAAGCGCGCATCGCGCGGCACGACGCGCCAGAAGGAGAAATCGGCGAGCTCGAAATTCACCGCCTGCGCCGGAAAGCGCGCCAGCCACGCCCGCTTCAGGCCGGCGTCGGCAGCGAGCGGCTCGGCCGCGCCGCGCACGGTGACGCGCGCGAGCGTGAACGGGTCGTCGCGGCCGTCGTCGGTCTCGCCGACGGAAAGCGCGACGCGCGGATCGATCGTCATGTCCTGCGTGTGCCAGGCGAGGCGGCTCAGGTGCAGGTGGAAGGCGCTGAAGTCGGGCGCGGCGAGATACAGCGTCATCGAGGCGAGCGGCGCGCCCTGGCGCAGCGTGCCGAGGTGCGCGATGCGCCCGCTGCGCAGCAGGCGCGCGAGCGCCGCGGCATCGTCGGAGTTCATCGCGGCGATTGTAGTATTCTCCCGCGACCGTGCGCTACGAACTCCTCGTCGGCCTGCGCTACACGCGCGCCAAGCGCCGCAACCACTTCATCAGCGTCATCTCGCTCATCTCCATGGCCGGGATCGCGCTCGGCGTGGCGGCGCTGATCGTGGTGCTCTCGGTGATGAACGGTTTCCAGGAAGAGATCCGCACGCGCATCCTCGGCGTCGCCTCGCACGTGCAGATCTTCGACCTGCGCGGCGGCCTGGCCGACTGGCAGGGCGTCTCGCAGAAGGTCGCGGCGGTCCCGCGCGTGCGGGCGAGCGCGCCGTACGTGCACGGCCAGGCCATGGTGACGGTGGGCGGCGCGGCGCGCGGCGTGCTCGTGCGTGGCGTCCTGCCGGGGCCGGAGTCGCGGGTCACGGATATCGGGCAGCACATGCGGGCCGGCAGCCTGGAGGCGCTCGAGGCCGGGGATTTCGGCGTCGTGCTCGGCGGCGACCTGGCGCGCGCCATGCGCACCTACGTGGGCGACAAGCTCGTCCTCATCATCCCGCGCGGCAACGTCACGCCGGCGGGCGTGATTCCGAGATTGAAGCAGTTCACCGTGGTCGGCATCTTCGACGTGGGCTACGCGGAAGCCGACTCCGCGCTCGCCCTGATTCACCTGGCGGACGCGCAGCGCCTGTACCAGATCGGCGACGCGGTGTCGGGCGTGCGCCTGAAGCTGGACGACCCGCTCGAGGCGCGCAGCGTGGCGCGCGAGATCGCCCTGCAGTCCGACGGCAACCTGCAGGCCACCGACTGGACGCGGGCGAATCCGAACCTGTTCCGCGCCATCGAGATCGAGAAGCGCATGATCTTCATCATCATGGTGCTGATCATCACGGTGGCCGCCTTCAACGTGGTGTCGACGCTGGTCATGCTCGTGACCGACAAGCAGGCCGACATCGCCATCCTGCGCACCCTGGGCGCGGCACCGAGCTCGGTGATGCAGATCTTCATCGTGCAGGGCGCAGTCATCGGCGTGATCGGCACCCTGCTGGGGTTCGCCGGCGGCCTGGCGCTGGCCTACAACGTGGACGTCGTGGTGCCCGCGCTGGAGACCGTGCTCGGCTTCAAGTTCCTGTCGAAGGACGTCTACCAGATCCCGGACCTGCCGTCGAAGGTGGAAGGGATGGACGTCGCCATCGTCTGCGCCGTCTCTCTGGTGCTGTCCCTGCTCGCCACGCTCTATCCGAGCTGGCGCGCATCGCGCGTCAATCCCGCGGAGGCGCTGCGCTATGAGTGAGGCGGTACTCGCCTGCAGCGGCCTGAAGAAGACCTATCAGGGGCCGGCGCCGGTCGAGGTGCTGCGCGGCGTGGATTTCGCGGTGCGCGCGCGCGAGCGCGTGGCGATCATGGGGAAGTCGGGGTCCGGGAAGTCGACGCTGCTGCACCTGCTCGGTGGGCTCGACGTGCCGAGCGCGGGAACGGTGCGCGTTCACGGCAAGCCTTTCGGCGACATGGGCGAGGCCGAGCGCGGCCGCGTGCGCAACGAGACGCTCGGCTTCGTCTACCAGTTCCACCATCTGCTGCCCGAGTTCACGGCGCTCGAGAACGTCGCCATGCCGCTGTTCATCCGGCGCATGGCGCGGCGCGCGGCGCTCGAGCGCGCGCAGGCCGCGCTCGCCGAGATCGGGCTCGCGGCGCGCGTCGAGCACCTGCCGGGCGAGCTCTCCGGCGGCGAGCGCCAGCGCGCCGCCTTCGCGCGCGCGCTGGTCACCGAGCCGGCCTGCGTGCTCGCCGACGAGCCCACCGGCAACCTCGATGCGCATACCGCCGACGAAGTGTTCGAGGCGATGCTGAAGCTCTCCGCCGCGCGTGGCACCGCCTTCGTCATCGTCACTCACGACACCGCGCTCGCCGCCCGCGCCGAGCGCGTGCTCGAGCTCCACGACGGCGTGCTCAAGCCCAAATAGGGACAGTCCCCATTATTTCGCTATGCGAAAAAATGGGGACTTGTCCCTACTTAAGCAGTCGCGAAGCGACGGCTTCGGCGTAGAACTGCTCGTCGGCGAGGGCGCGCTGCAGGACAAAGCCGGGCGCGCTGCGGCGCACCGCGTAGCGCAGGCCGAGCGCGGCGAGAAACACGAGGGCGCCGAAGGCCAAGTATCCCACCAGCGCGAGGGCCACGCCGAGGCCCATCACCGGCAGCAACACCAGGGGAAGCATGAGGCGCGCCGAGACCATGCGCGCGGCGGCCGGCTTGTCCACCTGCACCTTCAACCGGCCCTGCCGATACGCCTCGACGAACTCGGCGTGCGTCATCTGCGCCTGCGCCGCTCGCGGCGCGCGCGCCACGCGAGCACCACGTAGACGCGCCAGCCGAGCTGCACGGCCGTGTAGCCCAGGGCAGCCAGCGTCACCGCCAGCGCTACCAGACCGACGAGCAGTGGCTCGCCCAGCGATAACGTCCAGTCGAGCATGCGGCCCATCGAATCCAGGAAGTTCCCCCAGTCCATCTCGAAGGGCTCGATCTTCGGTCGCGCGTTCCCGCCGCCGAGCAGCAGCGTCCCGTAGCCGTAAGCGAGCAGATACAACGGCACGATGGTGAGGGGATTGGTGTAGAACGTCATCAAGAGCGCCACCGGCAGGTTGCGCCGCAGCGGAATGGCGAGCACGAGCACCGTGAGCATCTGCAATGGCCCCGGCACGAGGCCGGCGAACAGCCCGATCGCCACGGCGCCGGCCACCGAGTCGCGATTGAGGTGCCACAGGTTCGGGTGGCGCAGCAGCGAGCCGAACATGGCGACCAGCCGGTTCTCGCGCACGCTTGCGGCAGTGGGCAGGTACTTGCGGAAGAACTTGCGCGGCATCGGGTCATCCGGCGCGTCGCCGGCGCGTTGATTCTAGATGACCGCGGCCGCGCTCGCGTTCACCGCCGGTGTGCTGCTCCTGCAGCAGCAGGCGGCGCTGCCCGCATGGCCGTGGCTCGTCGCGCTCCCGGCGTGCGTGGCGCTCGCCGCGTGGCGCCGCGTGTTCCTCGTGCCCGCGGCCTTCGCCGCGGGCTTTCTCTGGGCGGCGGGCGGCGCGCACCTGCGCCTCGCCGACCGTCTCGCGCCCGGGCTGGAAGGCCGGGATCTCGAAGTCGCCGGCGTGGTCTCCGGCCTGCCGGCGGCGGGCGAGCGCAGCCTGCGCTTCGAGTTCGAGCCCGAGTCGGCGCCGGCGCGCCTGCCGCGGAAGGTGGCCCTCGCCTGGTACCGCAGCCCGGCGGACGAGGCGTCGCCCGATCTGCGGCCCGGCGAGCGCTGGCGCCTCACGCTGCGCCTGAAGCGCCCGCACGGCCCGCTCAACCCGCACGGCTTCGACTACGAGGCCTGGCTTACCGAGCGCGGCATCGGCGCTACCGGCTACGTGCGCGCGGCGTCAAGCGCGCGCCGCATCGGTGCGCGCAACAGCCTCGCCGATCGCATTGCGCAGGCGCGCGCCGCGGTGCGCGCGCGCTTTCGCGAGGTGCTGGGCGAAACGCCCGCCGCCGGCATCCTCGCCGCCCTCGCGGTCGGCGAGCAGCGCGCCATCGCGAACGAGGAGTGGCGCCTGTTCAGCCGCACCGGCGTCACGCACCTGATGAGCATCTCCGGGCTGCACGTGACGCTGGTCTCGGGCCTCGCCGCCTGGCTCGTCGCCGCGCTGTGGCGGCGCGTGCCGCGCCTCGCGCTCGCGCTGCCCGCGCGCAAGAGCGGCGCCGCCGCGGCGATCGCCGCGGCCCTCGCCTACACGCTGCTCGCCGGCTTCGCCGTGCCGGCGCAGCGCACCTTCTACATGGTAAGCGTGGTGGCCCTCGCGCTATGGTCCGGGCGCATCGCCTCGCCCGCGCGCACGCTGGCGTTGGCGCTCGCCGTGGTGTGCGCGCTCGACCCCTGGGCCGTGCTGCAGCCGGGCTTCTGGCTGTCCTTCGGCGCGGTGGCGCTGATCTTTCACGTCAGCGCGGGCTGGACGCAGGCCGAGCCGCGCTGGCGGCAATGGTTGCGCGTGCAGTGGGCGATCACCGTCGGACTGGCGCCGGCGGCGCTGTTCCTCTTCGCGCAGGTCTCGGTGTCGGGGCCGCTCGCCAACGCGCTCGCCATCCCGCTCGTCTCGGCGGTGATCACGCCGCTCGCGCTCGCCGCCGCCGTGCTGCCCGTGGACGCGCTGCTCGAAGTCGCGCAGTGGCTCGTGCACTGGCTGCTCGCCTACCTCGAATGGTGCGCGTCGCACCCGGCGGCGCTCTGGCAGCAGCACGTGCCGCCGCTCTGGGCGACGCTCGCGGCGCTCGCCGGGGTGGCGTGGCTGCTGCTGCCGCGCGGTGTTCCGTGGCGCGGCTGCGGCCTCGCGCTCATGCTGCCCGCCGTCGGCCTGCCCGCGCCCGCGCCGGAGGCGGGCGAGGCCTGGGTGACGACGTTCGACGTCGGCCAGGGGCTCGCGGTGCTCGTGCGCACGGCGCGCCACGCGCTGCTCTACGACGCGGGGCCCGCCTACGGCGACACCGACAGCGGCGAGCGCATCGTCGCGCCCGCGCTGCGCGCGCTCGGCGTGACGCGGCTCGACGCGCTCGTGCTCACGCACGACGACGGCGATCACACCGGCGGCGCGCGCTCGCTCCTGGAAGGTTTCGAGGCGGACGCGCTCCTGCACTCGCTCGCCGAGGGCCACCCCCTGCTCGCGCTGGCGCGCGCGCCGCGGCGCTGCCTGCGCGGCGCGGGCTGGCGGTGGGACGGGGTGCGCTTCGAGCTGCAGCACCCGGCGCCGGGGCGCGCGGCGCGGCGCGGCAACGACGAGAGTTGCGTGCTCAAGGTGAGCGCGGGCGGCGGCGCGGCGATGCTGCTCACCGGCGACATCGAGCGCGCCACCGAGATCGCGCTCGCGCGCGACGGTGCCACACAGGCGGATGCGCTGCTCGTGCCGCATCACGGCAGCCGCAGCTCGTCCTCGGCGCCGTTCCTCGCCGCCGTGCGCGCGCGCCTCGCGGTGGCCTCGGCCGGCTACCGCAACCGCTTCGGCCATCCGGCCGCGCAGGTGCAGGCGCGCTACGCGGCGGCGGGCGCGCGGCTCCTGCGCACCGACCGCGACGGCGCGGTCACCGTGCGCCTCGACGCGCAGGGCGCGACCGTGCTCACGGAGCGCGCGCGGCGCGCGCGCTACTGGCACGTACCCGCGCCCCCGGCGTACACTGGCCGCGCGGGAGCTCTCCCGTCCAACTTCCAGGAGGAGCACATGGCTAAAGGCGACAACGCGGTCTATCGGGTCACCGATGTCATCGGCACCAGCCCCAATTCGTGGGAGGACGCGGCCAGGAACGCGGTGAAGACCGCCGCCGCGTCGCTGCGCGACCTGCGCATCGCGGAAGTCACCAAGCTCGACGTGAAGGTGGAGGACGGCAAGGTGACCCAGTTCCGCACGCGCCTGTCGCTGTCGTTCAAGTACGGCGGCTGATGGCGTACACGGCGGTGGTGCGCGTCACCGGCGAGGCCGGGCGCTTCGAGGATTTCCGCGAGCGCGTGCGCTGGATGATGGTGCGCGACATGGACGCCGAGCACTACACCGAGCACCACCGCCCCGGCGAGCTCGAGTACCGCTTCGAGATCGCCCGCGGCGTTCCGTTTCCGGCGTTCGTCGAGGCGACGCGCGCTTTCGAGGAGCTGCGCGTCGAGGTCGAGTGGGACCAGGACGGCGCGCGCGGCGGCGCGGTCATCGAGGCGGGCAAGCTGGTGGACAAGTGGACCGGGGAGCGCAAGCCGGCCTAGCCGTCCTGCCGCGCGCGAAGCGCGTGCAGTGCGCCTCCGGCGCGGGGCTGCACCGCATCGCCTACCTGGAGTGGGGCGATGCGCGCAATCCCGACGTGCTCGTCTGCGTGCACGGCCTCACGCGTTGCGCGCGCGACTTCGATCGCCTGGCGCGCGCGCTCTGCGGCCGCTATCGGGTGGTGTGCCCGGACGTCGCCGGGCGCGGCGACTCCGACTGGCTCGCCGACCCGATGCTCTACGCCATTGCGCAATACGTCGCGGACATGGTGACGCTGATCGCGCGGCTCGACGTCGAGCGGGTGCACTGGGTGGGCACCTCGATGGGCGGGCTCATCGGCATGGCGCTCGCCGCGCGCAAGAATTCGCCGGTGGCGAAACTGGTGCTGAACGACGCCGGGCCGGTGATCGCCAGGGCGGCGCTCGAGCGCATCGGCCAGTATCTCGGCGCGGCGCCGGCCTTTGCGTCCATCGAGGCGGCGGAAAAGGTGATTCGCGCGACGGCGGCGCCTTTCGGGCCGCACACGGATGCCGAATGGCGCTTTCTTACGGAAGCGGTGCTGAGGAAGAACGCCGACGGCAGCTACCGCTTCGCCTACGACCCGAGGATCGCCGAGCCTTACCGCCAGCAAATGCCCGACAAGGACATCGAGCTGTGGCCGGTGTGGGACGCGGTGCGCTGCCCGACGCTCGTGATTCGCGGCGCCCAGTCCGACCTGCTGTCTCGCGAGACCGCGCAGGCCATGACGCTGCGCGGGCCCAAGGCGAAGCTAGTGGAGCTGCCCGGCATCGGCCACGCGCCGACGCTGATGCACGACGACCAGATCGCGATCGTGCGCGAATTTCTGCTTTCCTAGTCTGCAGGGTGGGCCACTGGCCCACCCTACGCGCGGCGGTTCGCCGCGTCCCAGTGTCTTTCGAGGTTGGCGATGAGCACCGGGCTGAAGTGGCACACTGCCTGCTCGCGCGCGTATACCGCCATGTATCTGCGGAACTGATCGAACGGCTCCTCGCCCGAGCGGAGCGCGCGCCGGTTGCCCGCCGCGCTCGCCACGCCGGAATCCGTGAGCAGCGCGATGAGGCGGTCGATCGCCGCGTCCATACCCGCTTCGGGCACGATCTCGTCGCAGATCCTGCGCCCTTCGGGCGAGGCGCAATCGAGCCGCCGCCCGGCGAGGATCGCCTGGCGCGCGACGCGCGGGCCGACGAAGCGCGGCAGGCGCAGGTTGGCGGCGCCCGGGATGATGCCTTCCTTTCGCGCCGGCAGCGTCAGGTAGGCGTCTTCGGCGGCAATCACGAAGTCCATGGTCAGCAGGATCTGGCAGTGCCCGCCGATGGCGAAGCTCTCAACCGCCGCCAGCCAGGGCTTCTCGATGGATGCTTCTTCGGGATGCACGCCGGGCAGCGCGAGGCCGCGGTAGAGCTTGTTGACGAGGCCGAGATCCCGGATCAGGTACCAGAGATAGCGGATCTTTCCCTGGT
>CAZAEG010000310.1:0-3429 GCA_964484035.1 uncultured Enterobacteriaceae bacterium
AGGCGCGTGCGGCCGCCCTCGTCGACGAGGTGCACGGTGATGGTCTCCTCGAGCCGCTGCACCCCCTTGGCGTCGTCCGCGCAGCACCGCACGACGAGCCGCTCGGGCGCGGCCACCTCCTGGTAGGTCCCGCGCACCCAGTAATCGACGCCTTCCGGCGAGCGCATGCACAGCCGGAACAGACCGCCCGGGCGCGCGTCCGCTTCGCAGGAATGCACGCCGAAGCCCTTCGGCCCGAACCAGTGCGCGAGGTGCTCCGCCCGCGTCCAGGCCGCAAACACGAGCTCGCGCGGCACGTCGAAGACGCGCGTGACCGCGACCGTGTACTCGTGGTGCCCGCGGGCGGGGTTGGCGCTCATAGCGAAAGATGGAACGGCGCAGTCACAGGTCCACCATCACCCTGAAGCCGCCCCACATCATGCGCCGGCCGTCGAAGGGCATCGCCTTCGGGTCCATCATCCCGGTGATGCGCTTGTCCTTCATCACCTTCTTGAGCACGCTGTCGCGGTGCTTGCGCGACTTGTACAGGATCCAGGAGAACCACACCGTCTCGCCGGGCTTCAGCTTCACCGCCTGGGGAAACGAGGTCCACTTGCCCGGCTTCACGTCGTCGGCCACGCACTCCTTGTAGTCGAGCGCGCCGTGCTCGCGCCACACCTTGCCCGCCTTGCGCGCCATGCGGCGGTAGGCCTCGAGCTTCTTCTTCGGCACCGGCAGCAGGAATCCATCCACGTAGCTCATCGTTCAACCCTCCTTCAGATAGGTTTCGAGTTTGACGAAGGTCTCGCTCCAGCCCTGGCGGTGGCCGTCGCGCACCTGCTCGTCGAAATGCTGCGCATGCGTGAAGTGCAGCTCGGTGCCGCGGCCGGCCTTCCTGAGCTCGATCGTCACCAGCGACTCGCGCTCCGGCGTGGTCCGCGGCCAGACCCAGGTGAATACGAGCCGGCGGTTCGGCACCACTTCCCGGTAGACGCCCTGTACCTCGTGCTCCTTGCCGTCGGCGCCGCCGAACAGAACGCGATAGCGCCCGCCCACGCGCACGTCGAGTTCGGCCAGTGCCACCGGCTGCGGCCCGCCGGGGCCGAACCAGCGGCTCAGCGCCTGCGGGTCGGTCCAGGCGCGCCAGACTTTCTCCGGCGCGACGGGGTAGAAGCGCTCGAGGGTGAGCGCGTGCCTTTCGGCGAGACCGGCCTGTTCCATGTCTGCAACTCCTCCTGCTGATAAAGGTAGCGCGCGAGCGAATCGAGCTTTTCGGTCCAGAACCTCTCGTAGCGCTGCATCCAGGTCGCGGCCTGCTTCATGGGCGCGGCCGAGAGCTCGCAGCTCACCACGCGCCCTTCCTTGGTGCGCGCGATGAGACCCGCCTCCTCGAGCACCCGCAGGTGCTTCATGAACCCGGGCAGCGACATGCCGTGCGGCTCGGCGAGCTCCGACACCGCGAGGCTGCCCTGGCCGAGCGACTCCAGCACGTGGCGGCGGGTCGGGTCCGCCAGGGCGGAGAACACGCGGTCGAGGACGGCGTCCTGATACTGAACCATAAGGTTAAGTATCTACCCCTTGCGCCGGCCGTGTCAAGATGCGCGCCCATGCCCGCCCGCCGCCGCACCGCCCGCCGCGAGGACCTCGGCCTGACCAAGGCCGAGTTCGCCGTGCTCAGGCGCCTGGATACCCCGCGCAAGATCCAGGGCTTCCTGTACGACCTGAGGCAGAACTTCGAGCCGCGCGGCGACACCTGCAACAGCGTGCGCGAGGTGCTGCGCACGCGGCGCGCGCATTGCATCGAGGGCGCGATGCTCGCTGCCGCGGCGCTCTGGGTGCACGGCGAGCCGCCGCTGCTGCTCGACATGCGCGCGGTGCGCGACTTCGACCACGTGGTGGCGCTGTTCCGCCGCCGGGGCCGCTGGGGCGCGATCTCCAAGACCAACGGCTTCGCGCTGCGCTGGCGCGACCCGGTGTACCGCAGCCTGCGCGAGCTGGCGATGTCGTACCTGCACGAGTACACCAACCGGCGCGAGCACAAGACGCTGCGCGAGTTCTCGCGGCCGCTCGACCTGCGCGCGGTGCGCCCCGCCGAGTGGGTCACGGCGCCCAAGGGCGCCTGGGCGGTGGCCGAACGGCTGGACGACTTGCCTCACACCCGGCTGCTGTCCTGGCGCGAAGAGCGCGCCCTCGTCCGGCGCGACCCTTTCGAGCGCAGGATCGGTGCCCTGCTCCAGTATCGAGCGCCGGCGCGCGCGCCGCACGGGCACAAGACCTAGTTCCTCCCCGCCGTTACGCGGGTAACACACCGTTACACACGTTACCGCCCCGCGGCACGAGCATGGCTGCGTGCCGGCGACATTGCGCATGCCGGTGCCACAACGAAAGGAGTCGGCCATGAACATGAAGAAGATCTCGCTTGCCACGCTCGCGGGCACCGTGCTGCTCGCCGCCGCCCCCGCCTACGCGGACAACTATCGGGGCGACCGCCACTTCCAGCGGGGCGACCGCCCCCAGCACCGCGTGGTCGTGGTGCAAAAGCGCGTGCCCTACCACGCGCAGCGCCGGGCAATCATGCATCGGCCCGTCTACGTTCAGCAGCGGACGGTGGTGCACCGCCCGGTGATCGTCCGGCGCGCGCCGACCGTGGTCTATCGCACGAGCAGCTCGCACGATGTGCTCGGCGGCCTGATCGTGGGCGCCGTGCTCGGCGCGGTGATCGCCAGCCACGGCGGCCACTAGAACCTACGGGGTTCCGGCAAGTCCAACGGCCAGCGCAAGCTGGCCGTTGTTGCTTGTCAGGAAGGCCGGCGGCTTTCGACTAAACTCGCAACGGAGGCCCCATGAATCGACGTTCACTGTTAAAGGCGCTGGTTGCCGCCCCCCTTGCGGGCGCTGCCTGGGTGGCACAGGCGCAGAAGAAAGGACTCGCGATGGTCGAAGAGCTGCAGAGCAACTGGAAGAGTTTCCTCGCCGGCGGCACGCCGACGCCCTCGCCCGATGACCCGCTCAAGCTCGCTGACGAGGAGTGGCGCAAGCGTCTGTCGCCGGCCGCCTATAAAGTAATGCGCAAAGAAGGCACCGAACCCGCGGGCACCAGTCCGCTGGACCGCGAAAAGCGCGCCGGCGTATTCGTGTGCGCCGGCTGCGACCTGCCGCTGTTCACTTCGGCGATGAAGTTCGACAGCGGTACCGGTTGGCCGAGCTTTTTCACCACCATCCCGGAGGTGTTCGGCACCAAGACCGACTATTTCCTCCTCTACCCGCGTACCGAGTACCACTGCAAGCGCTGCGGCGGCCATCACGGCCACCTCTTCAAGGACGGCCCGCCGCCCACCGGCCTGCGCTACTGCAACAACGGCGTGGCGCTGAAGTTCATCCCGAAGGACGCCAAGGCCTGATGTTCACCGCAGGGTGGGCCATGGCCCACCCTACAGCCTGAGCGCCTTG
>CAZAEG010000311.1:0-3223 GCA_964484035.1 uncultured Enterobacteriaceae bacterium
CGCGGAGATGAAGGACCTGCGCCGGCTGGAAGCCGAGGGGCTGGTCGAGCTGCAGCCCGACTGGATCGTCGTCACGCCCAAGGGGCGGCTGCTGGTGCGCGTGGTGTGCGCGGTGTTCGACCGCTACCTGCGCGAGCGCGAAGCGCGCGCCCAGTATTCCAAGGTAATCTGAGGTGGACGCGCTCCTGCCGGCGATGCTGCTGTTCGGTCTCGCCTCGGGGCTGCACTGCGCAGGCATGTGCGGCGGCATCGTCGCCGCGTTCAGCACGCGGCGCGTCGTGCCGATCGTGCCGGCGGCGCGCCCCGCGCCCGAATGGCGGCGGCAGCTCGCCTTCAACGCCGGGCGCATCCTGACCTACGCGCTGGGCGGCGCCGCGGCCGGCGCGCTCGGCGGCGCGGCGCAGCTCGTGCAGAGCGCGCTGCCCGTCCAGATCGTGCTGTTCGTCCTAGCGCAGGGCGTGCTGATCCTCGCCGGCCTGTACCTGCTCGGCGCGGGCCGGCTGCTCGCGCGTTTCGAGAACGCAGGCGCGCCGCTGTGGCGGCGCGTGCAGCCGGCGGCAGCGTGGCTGGCCGCGGCGCCGGGCGCGCTCGCCGCCGCGCTTGCCGGGATGCTCTGGGGCCTGCTGCCCTGCGCGATGGTGTACGCGGCGCTCGCCACGGCGACGCTCGCCGGCGGCCCCGCGCAAGGGGCGCTCGCCATGCTCGCCTTCGGCGCCGGCACGCTGCCCTGGCTGCTCGGCGCGGGCGGTGCGCTCGCACGGCTGCGCGCCGGGTCGGGGCTCGCGCGCCTGCGCGCCGCGGCCGGCGTGCTGGTGCTCGGCATGGGGATCGCCGGCCTCGCGCGCGCCGAGGATCTGCGCAGCGCGGTGCGCGCGGGCCTGCTGTGCCTCGCCTGAGGCGCGAATGACGGCGGCGATGCACGAGGCAGTGCGCATCCTGCGCGACGAGCATCGCTCGATCAGCGCCGTGCTGAGCGGTTTGCGCGAGCTTGCGCGCATGGCGCAGCAGCCCGGCGTGCGCCCCGATTTCGCCGCGCTGCGCGCCATGGTCTACTACATCGACACCTTTCCCGAGAAGCTGCACCACCCCAAGGAGGACGCGCAGCTGTTCGCGCGGCTCCTCGAGCGCGCGCCGCAGGCCGCGGCGCTGGTGCTCGAGCTGCAGGACGAGCACGTGGCGGGCGCGCGCCTCGCGCGCGAGCTCGAGCGCGCGGTCCTCGGCTACGAGCAGTCCTGGCCCAAGGGCGGCGCCGCGTTCCGCGAGACGGTCGAGGCCTACGCCGAGTTCCACTGGCGCCATATGCGCAAGGAGGAGCAGACGCTGCTGCCGCTTGCCGGCGAGCGCCTGACGGCAGCGGACTGGGAGGCAATCGCGGCGGCATTCCGCGCCAACGAGGACCCGCTCGCGGGAACCGCGGAGCACGATTTCAAGCGGCTGTTCCAGCGCGTCGTGGAGCTCGCGCCCCCGCCGGTCGGCCTCGGTGCGCCGTGGCGCCCCGCAAAATGAGCGCATGGACAGCGACTGGCTGCGCTTCGCCGCGAGCCTCGGCATCGGCCTGCTGATCGGCCTCGAGCGCGAGCGCAATCCCGCGGCCAAGGCGGGGGTGCGCACCTTCGCGCTCATCGCGCTCGCCGGCACGCTCGCCGCGTCCGTCGACGCGGCGCTCGGCGGCGCCTGGGTCGTGCCGGTGGGGCTCGCCGCGGTCGCCGCCATGCTGATCGCGGCGTACTGGCGCATCGGCGCGGACCAGGAGCCCGGCACCACCACGGTGACGGCGGCCGCGGTGTGCTACCTCCTCGGCGTGATGGTCGGCACGGGCGAGACCGCGGTCGCGGGCGCGCTCGCCATCGGCGTCACCGCGCTTCTGTATTTCAAGCCCGAGATCGAGGGCTTCTCCACCGCGCTCCAGCGCCACGAGCAGGTGTCGGTGCTGCAGTTCCTGATCGTCACCTTCATCGTGCTGCCGATCCTGCCCGATCGCGCCTACGGCCCCTACGCGGTGCTCAACCCGCGCCAGATCTGGCTGATGGTGGTGCTGGTCTCGGGCATCGGGCTGGCGAGCTATGTCGCGCTGCGGCTCGCCGGCGAGCGCGCCGGGGTGCTGCTGGCCGGGGTGCTGGGCGGCCTCGTCTCCTCCACGGCGACCACAGTGCTCTACGCGCGGCGCAGCCGCGAGGGCCCGGCGATGGAGCGCATGGCGCTCCTGGCGGTGCCGCTCGCCAACATGGTGCCGCTGGTGCGCATCGCGCTGCTCGCGCTCGTGGTCGAGCCGCGCTTGCTGCCGGCGCTGGCGCCGGCGCTCGGCGCGGCGCTCGCCGCCGGCCTCGCGGTGACCGCGTTCTTCGTGCGCCGCGCCGGGCGCGGCGCGCCGCCGCCGGCGCCCGAGCTGCGCAATCCCGCGGAGCTGGCGACGGCGCTGCAGTTCGGCGCGCTCTACGCCGTGGTGCTGTTTGTCGCGGCGTGGCTGTCGGAGATCGCCGGCGCGCGCGGCCTGTACGCGGCGGCGCTCGCCTCGGGCATGGTGGACATCGATCCGATCACGCTCTCCGCGCTGAACCTGTTCGGCGAAGAGCGCATCGCCGCGCGCGCCGCGACGCTCGCCATCGGGCTCGCGTTCCTCGCCAACATGGTCTTCAAGCTCGGCGTGCTCGCCTGGTACAACGGGCGCGTCGCGCGCCAGGTGCTGTGGCCGCTCGCCGCGGCGCTCGCCGCGGGCGGCGCCGCGCTCGCGTTCGCTTGATCCGTACGGTGGGCCGGCGGCCCACCCTACCGCGTCACCAGCACCGGCAGCTTCGAGTGCGCGAGCAGGCGCTGCGTCTCGCTGCCGAGCAGCAGCCCGCCCAGGCCACCGCGGCCGTGCGAGGCGATCGACACCAGGTCGCAGCGCCTCGCCTTCGCCACGCGCAGGATCCCCTCCCAGGGCCGCTCGGCGGTGACGAACTGCGCCGCGCACGGCACGCCCGCCATCTCGGCCTCGATCTCCACCGCGGCGAGCGCCTTGCGCGCGGCCTTTTCCGTCGCTTCCCGGTACTGGGCCGGCGAGCGCGGCACGCCGTAGGTGACGCCTTCGCTGACCATGGGCGTGCGCCATGGCGGAATGACGCAGACGCCGGTGACCTTGGCGCCGAGCGCGGCCGCGAGCCGCACGCCGGCCTTGATGCCCTTCAGGGACAGCCGCGAGCCGTCGGTGGTGACCAGGATGTGCTTGAACATGGAGCCTCCG
>CAZAEG010000312.1:0-8842 GCA_964484035.1 uncultured Enterobacteriaceae bacterium
GGTCGCACAGGGCGGCGCGAAGCGCGTGGCGATCCACATGCTGCGCGACGTGGACGCCGAGACTTTCACCCAGGCGCTCGTCGACGGCATGCGCCCGAACCACGATGAGGCGACGATGACGGCGCTCGCGCCGCGCATCGCGCAGCTCTCGGCGATCATGGCGCAGATGAAGCAGGCGAAGAAAGGCATGGCGATCGCGCTCGATTGGGTGCCCGGCTCGGGCACGCGCATGTCGATCGACGGCAAGCCGGCGGGCCAGCCCATCGAGGGCGAGGACTTCTACCGGGCGCTGCTCAGGATCTGGCTGGGCGACAAGCCCGTCCAGGACGATCTCAAGCGGGCGCTGCTCGGGGGCTAGGGCCGTGGCGCACCACGCATTCGACATGCCGATCACCGACGCGCAGGCGCGCATCCTCCGCGTCAACGATACAGTGACCCTGAACGGCACGCTGTTCGGCATCCGCGACGCGACCCAGATCCACATGTTCGATCGTGGCAGGAAGACGCGCTTCGACCTCAACGGCCATGCGGTGATCCACACCGCGCCCAACGTGCGCAAGGTGGAAAAAAGCGCGCAGCACCCCACCGGCTACGCGCCCCTGTGCATTGGCACCACCACCAGCGATCGAATGGAGCGCTTCACGCAGCCGCTCATGCAGCAGTACGGCGTGCGCCTGGTCATCGGCAAGGGCGGGCTGCGCGAGGCTTCCGCCGCCGCGTTCGTGGAATTCGGCGGCGCCTACCTCGCCATCATCGGCGGGACCGCCGCGCTGGAGACCACCTGGGTCGAGTCGATCGAGGACGTGGATCTCGACGACCTCAATCCGGAGTCGCTGTGGAAGTTCCGCGTGAAGGGCTTCGGACCGCTGCTGGTGGCGATGGACAGCCACGGCGCGAGCCTGTACGACGGCGTGAGGGCGCATGCCGCAGGGCGGCGCGCGGCCGCGCGGGCCGCGCGCGGCGTCAAGTAGTGCGGCGGCTCGATACCGACAACCTGATCCGCGGTTCAGGCGGCGCGGGCCTGTTCGCCGCGCTGCACGCGCACGCGGCCGATCCGTCGCTGCACATCACGGTGGCGGTGAAGGGCCTGCTCGGCAAGTGCGGCTGCACGCGCATGGTGCAGGGCGGCTACAACGTGGCGCTGGCGCAGGAGGACTCGATCGAGCGCCATTTCATGGACACCATCGAGGGCGGCAAGTGGCTGCCCGACCAGGAGCTCGCCTGGAAGCTGGTCACGCTCGCCGTGGAGCGCATCCGCGAGCTGGAGAACGAGCTGGGGTGCTTCTTCGACCGCAACCCCGACGGCTCCATCCACCAGAAGGCCTTCGCCGGGCAGACGTTCGACCGCACGGTGCACAAGGGTGATCTCACGGGCATCGAGATCATCAACCGGCTCGCCGAGCAGGTGTGGGCGCGCCGCATCCATCGCCTGGAAGAGCACCGTGCCGTGGAGCTGGTCAAGACGCCCGCGGGGGACGCGCTCGCCGGCGTGCTGATGATCGACATGCGCACGGGCGAGTACGTTTTCGTGCGTGCCAAGGCGGTGCTGCTCGCCACCGGCGGCGGCCCGACCATGTACCGCTACCACACGCCCTCGGGCGACAAGAGTTGCGACGGCCTCGCCATGGCGTTGCGCGCGGGGCTGCCTTTGCTTGACATGGAAATGGTGCAGTTCCATCCCACCGGGCTGCTCGCCGGCACGCATACGAGGATGACCGGCACGGTGCTGGAAGAAGGCTTGCGCGGCGCGGGCGGGTTCCTGCTGAACGGGGCGAAACAGCGCTTCATGCCGAAGTACGATCCGCTCGCCGAGCGCGCGACGCGCGACTTGGTCTCGCGCGCGATGTACACCGAGATGAGCAAGGGCAGCGTCTCGCCCAACGGCGGCTTGTACATCTCCATGGCGCACCTCGGCCCGGAGAAAGTGGCGAAGAACTTCAAGGGCATGGTGGAGCGCTGCGCCGATTGCGGCTTCGACCTCGCCGGCGGGTTGGTCGAAGTGGTGCCTACGGCGCACTACATGATGGGCGGCGTCGAGTTCGGCCTGGACTGCTCGACCGCGCTCGTGGGGCTGTTCGTGGCGGGCGAAGACGCGGGCGGCGTGCACGGCGCGAATCGGTTGGGCGGCAACGGCGTGGCCAATTCCACGGTGTTCGGCGCGGTGGCGGGCGATACGATGGCGGCATGGGTGAGGACAGACGGCGCCCTGCGCGAGGCGGATCAGCAAGCGCTGGTCGCCGCCGTCGAGCGCTGCGAGCCGAAGATGTCGGCTTCGCATGGCGCGCTGGAGGCCTTGCGCGAGCGGCTCTATGGCGTGATGTGGGAAAAGGTCGGCATCATCCGCGACCGCCCCGGCCTGGAGCGCGCGCTCGCGGAGCTGAAGGCCATTTCCGATGAGCTCGCGGCGACGGGCATTCCCGATGCCAATCGCGCGTTCAACCTCACTTGGCACGACTGGCTGAACCTGAGAAGCCTCGCCGACACGAGCCGCGTCATCGCGCAGGCCGCGCTCGCACGCGAGGATTCGCGCGGCGCGCACTTTCGCGAGGACTTTCCCGGCGCGGGGCCGCTCGAGTCTTCGAGCTTCACCAGCGCGCGGCTGGCCGGCGATGCGCTCGCCATCGCCATGAAGCCGGTCGCCTTCACGCGCGTGCGGCCCGGCGAGAGCCTGCTGTAGGGTGGGCCATGGCCCACCCTACCCGAGGTGCTTCCTGAAGAACTCGAGCGTGCGCTCGCGCGCGAGCTTCGACGCCTGCGCGTTGTAGGAACCGCGGTGGTCGCAGTTGAAGCCGTGCCCGGCGCCGGGATAGTAGTGCGCGGTGATCTCCGGATGTGCGCTGGCGATCTCCTTGGCCTGCGCGAGGCTGGGCGTCTGGTCCTGCTCGCCGAAGTGGCACATCGTCGGGCACTTGGGCTTCTCGCCGATGAAGCCGGGCATGCCGCCGCCGTAGTAGGGCGCCGCGCACGCGAGGCCCGAGAGCCGCGCCGCCGCCACCCAGGTCACGGTGCCTCCCCAGCAGTAGCCGACGATGCCGACCTTGCCCGCGCTCTTCGCCGCTTCGACCGCCGCCGCCGCGTCCTGCATGGTCTGCTTCCAGTCCGCCTTCTGCATGAGTGCGCGGCCCGCCTCGATCTCGGGCGGCGAATAGCCGGTGTCGTAGCCGCGCTGCATGCGGTCGAACATCGACGGCGCGACGACGAGGTAGCCGTCCGCGGCGTAGCCGTCGGCGACCGCCTTGATGTGCTTGTTGACGCCGAAGATCTCCTGGATCACCACCACGGCGCCGCGCGGCTTGCCGGACGGCTCCGCGCGATACGCGGCGAGCTTGTGGCCGTCGGCTGCCTTCAGTTCGATCATGCTTGCCATGCGTCCTCCTCCTGAAAAGCCTGCGGTTAGAATCGCCATTATGAAGAAGAATGCGCGCGAACTGTTCCATCTGGCGAAGCAGGCGCTGATCAGCGCGGGCGCGCGCGAGACGATGGCGGACGCCGCGGCGCAGCATCTGGTGCGCGCCGAAGAGCAGGGGCTGCCCACGCACGGCATGTCGCGTGTGCCCTTCTATTGCTCGATGCTGAGGAACGGCCGCGCCGACGGCGCGGCGCGGCCGGCGCTCGTCAGCGACAAGGCGGCGGTGTGCCTCATCGACAACGCCGACGGCCTGCCCTACGAGTCCTGCGCGCTGGCGATCGAGGAGGTGGTCCGGCGCGCGCGCCGTTACGGCATCGGTTTCGCGGGCATCAGGAACAGCGCGCACGTCGGCGTGCTCGGCATTCACCTGCTCAAGGTGGCGGCGGCGGGACTGGTGGGCGTGGCGTTCACCAACTCGCCGGCGGCCATTCCCGCCTGGGGCGGAAAAAAGGCGCTGTTTGGCACCGACCCGGTCGCCTTCGCGTTTCCGCGCAAGGACGCCGAGCCGATCGTCGTCGACCTGGCGCTCACCACCGTGGTGCGCGGCAAGATCATGGTGGCGATGCAAAAGGGCGAGCGCATTCCCGAGGGCTGGGCGCTCGACCGCGACGGCAAGCCGACGACCGACCCGAAGGAAGCCATCGAGCGGGGGAGCCTGTTTCCCATCGGCGGCGCGAAGGGCGCGATGCTCGCGCTCGCCTTCGAGCTGCTGTGCGCGGCGCTCACCGGCGCGGCAATCGGGCCCGAGGCGGACTCGTTTTTCGCCGAGCAGGGCAACAAGCCGAGAACCGGCCAGGCCTTTCTCGCCATCGACCCCGCGGCGCTCGCCGGCACGGACAAGTACCTCGAGCGCGTGGAAGCCGTGGTGCGCGCGATGCTCGCCGATGAGGGCGTGCGGCTGCCGGGCGCCCGGCGCTTCGCCGCGGAGAGAAAGCTGCGCGCCGACGGCATCGCGATCGCGGACGACCTGCTCGCGCGGATCGAGAAGCTATGTACGACGTAGTGCTCCCCTTCCCGAAGATGAAGGTCGCAGTGGTCACGCTCGACGGGCGCGTCGCCGAGATCCGCTACCTGGCGCCGGCGACGCCGCCGCGGGCGCCGCGCAACGCCCTCGCCGAGCGCGCGGCGCGCCAGCTCGAGCGCTACCGTGACGACCCGGACGCGACGTTCGATCTGCCCCTGCTCGTCGAGGGCACTGCTTTCCAGCGCGGCGTGTGGGAGGCGATGCGCGCCATCCCGCGCGGGCGTACGCGCACCTACGGCGATCTGGCGCGCGAGCTCGGCGGCGAGGCGCGCGCGGTCGGCCAGGCCTGCGGCGACAATCGCCTGCCGATCGTCATCCCCTGCCACCGCGTCGTGGCTGCCGACGGCATCGGCGGCTTCGCGCACGCCACGGACGGCTACCTGATCGAGGCCAAGCGTTGGCTGCTCCTGCACGAAGCGCAAGCGGACGCCTTCGCGCTCAAGCCCTGAGCGAGGCGGACGCGAAGCGGGTGGACGCGTTCTGCGACGCGCTGTGGCTGGAGGACGGCCTGGCGCGGAACACGCTCGAAGCCTATCGGCGCGACCTCGCGCAGCTCGCCGTGTTCCTGCAGGGGCGCGCGCTGGTGCAGGCGCGCGAGCAGGACCTGTTCGGCTTTCTCGCCGCGCGCCGCGGTCGGGCGACGAGCGCGGCGCGCATGCTCTCCACGCTGAAGCGCTTCTACCGCCACTGCCTGCGCGAGCACCAGATCGGCGCCGATCCGACCCTGAAGCTCGATCCGCCCCGGCGCGCACCGCGCTTTCCGAAGAGCCTGTCGGAAGCCGATGTCGAGGCGCTGCTCGCCGCCCCGGACGCGGAGACGCCGCGCGGGCTGCGCGATCGCGCCATGCTGGAAACGCTCTATGCCACGGGGCTGCGGGTCTCCGAGCTGGTGGCGCTGAAGGCTTTCGAAGCCAACCTCGACGCCGGCGTCGTGCGCGTGCTCGGCAAGGGATCCAAGGAGCGCCTCGTGCCGCTCGGCGAGGAGGCGGTGGCCTGGGTGCAGCGCTACCTGCGCGAGGCGCGCCCGGCGCTGCTGAAGAAGCGCGCGAGCGACGCGCTCTTCGTCACCGAGCGCGGCGGTGGCATGACCCGGCAGGCGTTCTGGCACCTGCTTAAGCGCTACGGCCGCGCGGCGATTCCCGGGAAAGCCCTCTCGCCCCACGTGCTGCGCCACGCCTTCGCCACGCACCTCATCAACCACGGCGCGGACCTGCGCGTGGTGCAGATGCTGCTCGGGCATGCCGACATCTCCACAACGCAGATCTACACGCACGTCGCGCGCGAGCGCCTGAAGGCGCTGCATGCCAAGCATCATCCGCGTGGCTGACACGCCCGCCACGGTGTTCCTGAAGCGCCACCGCGTGGCCTACACCGAGCACGAGTACGACTACGTCGAGCACGGTGGCACCGAGGTATCGTCGCGCGCGCTCGGCGTGCCCGAGCATGCGGTGGTGAAGACGCTGGTCAAGCAGGACGAGGCGGGCAAGCCGCTGCTGGTCCTCATGCACGGCGACCGCAAGGTGTCGACGAAGAACCTCGCGCGCCAGGCGGGCGTGAAGAGTATCGAACCCTGCCGGCCGGAGGCGGCGCAGCGCCACACGGGCTACCAGATCGGCGGCACTTCGCCGTTCGGCACGAGGAAGAAGCTGCCGGTGTACCTCGAGCGCTCGGTGCTCGAGCTGCCCAGGATCTACATCAACGGCGGGCGACGCGGCTTCCTGGTGGGCATCGCGCCCGGGGAAATCGTGCGGGTGCTGCAGCCGACCCTGGTGGACGTCGCGCTCGAGGACTAGCGCTTGCGTTCGATGGTCACGCCGACGAACTTCGCGTTGGCGAGGATGCCGATCTTGGCGACGCTCACTTTCACCCACGGCGCGCCGAGATCGTCGATGAGCAGCCGCGCGATGCGCTCGGCGAAGGTCTCGACGAGGCGGAAATGGCCGCTGCCCGCGAGCGCCTTGATCCTCAGCGCCACCTGCTCGTAGTCGATGGTGTCGGCCACCTTGTCGCTCTTGAACACCGCGGCGCCGGGGATGCCGATCTCCAGATCGACGGACACCGTCTGCGTCACGTGGCGCTCGCGCGGGTGGATGCCGATGAGCGCCTCGACGCGCAGGTCGCGGATGACGATGGCGTCCATGGTGGCGCGATTATAGGGGCGCGCGGGTAACATGCGGGCCATGCAGGCCGCGCTCGCCACCCTCGGCGCCTACCTGATCGGCTCGGTGTCCTTCGCCATCGTGCTCTCGCGCCTTGCCGGCATGCCCGATCCGAGGAGCTACGGCTCGGGCAGTCCCGGCGCCACCAACGTGCTGCGCACGGGGAGAAAGCTCGTCGCCGCGCTCACGCTCGCTGGCGACGCCGGCAAGGGCTGGCTGGCGGTGTGGCTCGCGTCGCTCGTCGCGCCGGCGGCCGTGCCCTACGCCGGGGTCGCGGTGCTTCTCGGGCACCTGTTTCCCGCGTTCCACGGGTTCAAGGGCGGCAAGGGCGTCGCCACCGCGGCGGGCGTGCTGCTCGCGTTCAATCCCTGGCTCGGTCTCGCCACCGCCGCCTCGTGGCTCGCGATCTTCGCGTTCTTCCGCATCTCCTCGGCTGCGGCGCTGGTCGCCGCGCTGTTCGCGCCGTTCTACGCGTTCTGGCTCTTCGGCCTGCATCCGCTGTTTCCCGCGGTGGCCGCGATCGCCGTGCTGGTGCTCTGGCGCCACAAGGACAACATCCGGAGGCTCGCGCGCGGCGAGGAGGGCCGCGTCGGCGCCAAGCCTACGCCGCCGCCAGATCCCAGCGCGGGCGCACCGTGAAAGCGTGCGCAGCGCCGTCGGCGAGGCCCGCCTGCAGGCGCAGCGCCGCCGCGAGCGCGATCATGGCGCCGTTGTCGGTGCACAGCTCCGGCTCCGGGTAGACCGCGTCAAAGCCCCGCGACCGCGCGCTGGCGTCGAGCGCGGCGCGCAGCCGGCGGTTGGCGCCGACGCCGCCGGCGACCACCAGCTGCGTGAGGCCCGTGCGCTCCATGGCGAGCGCGCACTTGGCCACCAGGACCTCGACGACGGCGTCCTCGAACGCACGCGCGACGTCGGCGGTGAACTGCTCGTTCGGGTCGGCACCCTTCACCAGCGTCACCACCGCGGTCTTCAGGCCGCTGAAGCTGAACTCCAGGTCGCCGCTCGCGATCATCGGCCGCGGCAGCCGGTAGCGCCCCGCGCGGCCTTGCTCGGCGACCCGGGCGAGGGCCGGCCCGCCGGGATAGCCGAGCCCGAGCAGCGTCGCCGTCTTGTCGAAGGCCTCGCCGGCCGCGTCGTCCTGCGTCTCGCCGAGCAGGGCGTAACGGCCCACGGCTTCGACGCGCATGAGCTGTGTGTGCCCGCCCGAGACGAGGAGCGCGACGAACGGGAAGCTCGGCCGTCGTGCGCCAAGCAAGGGCGAGAGCAGGTGCCCCTCGAGGTGATGGATGCCGAGCGCCGGCACGCCCAGCGCGGCGGCCAGCGCGTGCGCGAAGGCGGCGCCGGTCAGCAGCGCGCCGGCAAGGCCCGGGCCCTGCGTATAGGCCACCGCCCCGAGTTCCGCGACCAAGCGTCCCGAGCGCGCGAGCACATCGCGGGCGAGGGGCACGAGCCGCCGCACGTGGTCGCGCGAAGCGAGCTCCGGCACCACCCCGCCATAGGCCTCGTGCATCTCGACCTGGGAATGCACCACGTGCGCGAGCAGGCGCCCGGCGGCGGCGTCATACAGCGCCACGCCGGTCTCGTCGCACGAGGTCTCGATGCCGAGGATCAGCACAGGGGGATTCTGATACAATTCCGCCCTTTCCGAATTTACGGGACATTGCATGCCGACCGTACGCGTCAAGGAAAACGAGCCCTTCGAGGTGGCGATGCGCCGCTTCAAGCGCACCGTCGAGAAGACGGGCCTGCTGACCGAGCTGCGCGCGCGCGAGTTCTACGAGAAGCCCACTTCGGAGCGCAAGCGAAAGCTCGCCGCGGCGGTGAAGCGCCACCACAAGCGCCTGCGCAGCCAGATGCTGCCGGCGAAGCTGTACTAGGTTCGTCGCCCCGGTAACCCACCCGCCCCGGTGCAGCTCGCCGGGGCGTTTGCATTTCTGGAGCCCGCATGACTCTCAAGGAACGCATTCAGGAAGACATGAAGGCGGCGATGCGCGCCAGGGACGCGGCGCGGCTGTCGGCGATCCGGCTGCTGCTCGCCGCGATGACGCAGAAGGAGGTGGACGAGCGCCAGCCGCTCGCCGACGCCGACGTGCTCGGCATCATCGAGAAGATGATGAAGCAGCGCCGCGAATCCATCGCCCAGTACGAGAAGGCCGCGCGCCAGGACCTCGCCGACCAGGAGAAGTTCGAGATCGGCGTGCTCGGCGGCTACCTGCCGCAGCAGATGGGCGAAGCCGAGATCGCGCAGGC
>CAZAEG010000313.1:0-5401 GCA_964484035.1 uncultured Enterobacteriaceae bacterium
GTCCTTGGCAAGCGACAGCGCGCCGAAGCCGCCCTTGGCGCCGGCGTAGCTCGCGACGATGATGCCGTACCAGATCTCGGCCTCGGCGCGCTCGGCGTGCTTGTTGCGCACGCTGCTGGCCTTCTCCACGAGCGCCTGGAACGCCTTTTCCTGCTCGGGTTCGGCCTTGCGGTACTTGATCTGCTCCCATTCGTGCTGCAACGTGCGCACGTCGTCGTCGACGCCGGCGCGCGCGAGCGGCGCCGCGGCGATCGCGGCGCAGGTCAGGGCGAGAAGGATCCTGGTTTTCGGTTTCATGGCAGTACTCCTTGAGTAGAGGGTGAGGACGTGTCGCCGCGCGCGTGGCGGCGGATGACCGGGAGCTGGCGCCGCAGGCCGTGGTCCACCAGCGCCGGGAACAGCTGGTTGAGGCGGGCGAAGAGCCGCTCGGGCATGCCGAGCAGCCGCTCGCGTGCCGGCCGGCGCAGAAGTTCGAGGAACGCCTCGGCCACCGCGGCCGGGTCGTCCATGGCCACGCCGAGCTCGGCGTTGAGCGCCCGCACGGCGTCGCGGTTCATCGCCGTCCGGGTCGCGCGCGGCGCGAACCAGGAGACCTGCACCGGGCTGTCGGCGAGCTCCCGGCGCAGCGCCTCGCTGAAGCCGCGCAACGCGAACTTGCTCGCGCAGTAGGCCGCGTAGCCCGGATAGCCGAGATGGCCGAAGATCGAGCCGACGTTGACGATGCGCGCCGCGCGCTGCGCCAGCAGGAGCGGCAGCAGGCGGCGCGTGAGCTGAATCGGCGCGAGCACGTTCAGGCGCACGACGCGCTCCAGCGCCGCGTCGTCCTGGTCGGCGAGCCAGGCGAATTCGCCCGCGCCGGCGTTGTTGACGAGCAGGTCGATCCCGCCCGGGGCTTCGGCGGCGGCGCGTGCGACGGCCTCGCGCCCAACCGCCGTGGTCAAGTCGGCGGCCACGACGCGGCATTTCCCGCCCGCGGCCTCGATCTCGTGCTTCAGCCGGGCGAGCTTCGCCGTGTCGCGCGCTACGAGGAGCAGCGTCTCGCAATGCGGCGCGAGCCGCACGGCGATGGCGCGGCCGATGCCGCCGGTCGCGCCCGTGAGCACGGCGCTCATGCCGCCGCCCGCTCGAGCGCCGGAGCCGCTTCGCGCGGCAGGCCGCGGAACACGTCACCGTAGAGGCGGAACACGGTGCGCGCCACGTGCGTCACGGCGTCGCGCTCGGCCGGGGTCGCGAGCCGGTCCATGAGGCCGGCGAGGAAGCGCACGTGCTCCTGGTCGAGGGTGCCGTGCGAGCTGAGGTAGGTGAAGGCCTCGGGCGGCAGGCCGAGGCGCTCGCGCATCGCCTGCGCGGCGCGCGTGGCGAGCGCCTGGCTGGTGCCTTCGAGCACGTGCACCATGCCGAAGAAACCGACGGGATTGCGCCGCGCGATGAAGTCGTACACATAGGCCACCATGAGCTCCGCGGCCGCGCCCGGCGCCGACGCGCGCACGGCATCCGCGTCGCCGCCCGCGGCGGCGATGTCTGAAAGGATCCACTCCTCGTGGCCGGTCTCCTCGGCGATGTAGTGGGCGATGGCGCTGCGCAGCCAGGCGTGCGGCTCGGGCAGGCGTGCGCCGCAGGCCATCAGCAGCGGCACGGTGTGCTTCACGTGGTGATAGGCCTGCGCCAGGAACTCGAGGTACTGCGCGCGCGTCACCTGGCCGGCGAGGCAATCCTGGATCACGGGGATCTTGAACAGCGCGTCGCGCTCGGCGGCGGTGCGGCGCTGCAGCTCTTCGAAAAACGGCATGGGGAGGGACTCCGGTGGATGGGCGTAAAGGGATTCGAGGCGGCCGGCGTAGCGCGACCACACGGCGGCGCGGCGCACGCGGCCGTTGGCGGTGGCGAGGCCGTTGGCGGCGCCGAAGGGCGCATCGGCGCGCAGCCAGAGGGCGATGCGCGCGTAGTCGGGCAGGCGCGCGTTGGCGCGGCGTACCTCGGCGCCGAGCGCGGCGTCGGTCGCCTCCGCGGCGCGCGGCACGATCACCGCGCACAGCTGCGCGCGCGCTTCGCCGAACACCGCGGCCTGGGCGATCGCGCCGCCGGCCGTGAGCTCGGCTTCCGGCCACTCGGGCGCGACGTTGCGGCCGAAGGAAGTGATGAGCACGTGCTTGCGCCGGCCGTCGACGTACAGGAACCCGTCGTCGTCGAGCCGTCCGAGGTCGCCGGTGCGCTCTCCGGAAACGACGATCTCGCGATCCTCGCCGATCTCTACGCGCACGTGCGCGAGCGGGCGGCCGACCGAGCCCGGGCGGTCCGCCCCCGGGAGGTTCAGCGCGACCACCGAGCCGCACTCGGTGAGGCCATAGCCTTCGTATACCGGCAGCCCGGCGGCGCGCGCGCGCTCGAGGAGCGCGGGCGCGACCTTGGCGCCACCCACCGCGGCAAAGCGCAGCCGCGCGGGACGCGGCGCGCCGGCTTCGAGCGCCACGGTGAGGGCGAGCATCATCTGCGGCAGCAGGATCACGCTCTCGGCCTGCTCGCGCTCGATCGCCGCCAGGCAGGCGAGGGGATCGAAGCCGGTGGCGCCGCTCACGCCGACCGCGGCGAGCGGCGGCAGGGCGCATTCGGCGCCGGCGAGGAGCGCCGTGCGCGCGCCGGCGACGTTCTCGAGGAGGACCGGGAGCGGCAGGAGGCAGAGGTGACGCCGCAGTTTCAGCGGCCGCGTGGCCGCTTCGAGCGCCTGCGCGAGTGCGTGCTGCTGCGCGGCACCGAGGCAGACGCCTTTCGGCGTGCCGGTGGTGCCGGAGGTGAAGCTGATCTTGGTGGTGCCTTGCGCAAGCGCTACAGCCGCGGCGTCGCGGCGGTAAATGCCCGGCGTGCCGCTCGCATCGAAGCCGAGCGCGCGCGCTGCGTCCGGTGCATCCGTGAGCAGCGCGTCCATGCCGCTTGCCTCGGCCGCGTGCCGCATCTGCGCCGGCGTGAAGAACGCCGGCAGGGGCACGAGGGGAATGCTCGAGCGCTCGGCGGCAAGGTCGGCGGCGAGCCAGTCCGGGCCGTTGTCGGCGAGCAGGCCGAGGACGCGCGGCCGCATCGCAGCGAGCACCGCAGCGCAGCGCTCGGTGCGCTCTTCGAGTTCGCTCGCCGTCACGCGCGCAGCCCGAGCGAGATCTTGCCTGCCATCACCTGCGGGTCCTGGTCGTAGTAGCTGCCCCAGCTCAGGCCGCGGTCGGCAAGGCGCGCGCGATCGGCCACCGCGATCGGCAGCGGCTTCAACCCCAGGCGCTGGAAGGAATTGCGCAGCGCGCACGTCGCGGTGAACGCCACCCAGCGGTAGCCCATGCGGTGCAGGTGGCGCGCGAGCTGCGGGATGAGCGCGCGCGCCATGCCGGCGCTGATGGCGGCGAGGTTGCCCACCTCGACGATACCGCCGCGGGCGATCGGTCGGCCGACGGCCGCGCCGAGCGCCTGCTCGATGGGGCGGTCGAGATATTGCTCGAGGAACAGCTGCTGCGCGCCGGCGGCGGCGTAGCCGGCGGCGGCCTGCCAGCGCCCGAGGCCGTCCATGACGCCCAGCAGGTGCGGCAGGAAGTGCGTGAGGCGCGCGCCGTAGGCGCGGCCGAAGCGCTCGGCGATGAACTGCTCGAACGCGCGGCGCTCCGGGTGCGTGCGGTGCATGGGCACGAGGCGCGCCGGCCGCGGCAGCGGGCGCGGCCTGGCGGCGCGGAAGGCGGTTGGGACGAGCTGTACCCCGGTTTCCATGGCCGGGGATGCTAGTCAGCGCAAATTAACGGGCCATTAACTGGGCTGCGCGGCGCGTGATGCGCTTCACGATTTGCGCATTTCTTTCAAAGTCCCGGTGCATTAATTCGGCGCGCCCGCCGCAGTGTCGCATCTCCTTTTCCGGCGCACGCGATCGTCGTGTCCGCCTCCGCGTAGGCGACGACCAGCGTCATCAGGGCGACCGATTTCCTGTCGATCTCCGGATCTTCCGCGAGGAAATGATCGCTCCCCAGCGCAACGACCGTAAGGCTGCCAGGCGCGATCACGTCGGTCAGCAGCACCACGCCGTCATTGGGCCCCTCCGGCCGCAACATCCGGTATCCGGTCCCGCCAAACCTGCTGAGTTGTCCTGACAGAGGGATGGCCAGGTAGTTGATCACCACGATATCGGAATCCAGTTGCAGGCGCGAGAACCGCTTCCTGCTCGGCGCGGTGGCCATGCTCATGACCGCTTGCGTGTCCCAACCCTTGACCCAGGCATAGGCATCGAGAAGCAGGCGCCGGGGCTGCTCTTCGAAATAGTCGACCAAGGGGGTCCCATGCAGGATACCGCCAAGGTTGAGCCAGACTTTGATGGAACGCAGTTCTGTTGCGTCGAGCAGCTCGCCGAGGGCGAGATGGATGACGGGGCCCGCAGCGCTCGTGCCGGCGATCAGGATTTTCTTTCCCGAGCGGGTACGCCTTGCAATTTCCGCGGCCAGCACGTGGGCGCCTTGTTCCACGGAGCCGGTCGGCGGCAGCGCCACCAGATGATTCTCGAAGCCCTCCCGGGTGGCCAGCGCGCGCGGCTTTGCGAAGTCCGAGCCGGTCAGGCTGCCATTCGAGACGTAGTCCCATCCGGGCACGAAGAGTATCTGGTAGGCGGAGGCGACATCGGCATCGACGCGGGTGTCGTTCTCGAGGTAACGCGCGAAGCGCCGGTTCAGCGCCTTGTTGCATGCATTGTCCAGGACCCGCTCGGCGAAGAACAGCGCCGCGAAGTCGACGGAGAACGCCATGGCGATCGCCTTGAGTTCTTCGCGCGACGGCAGGGAACTCCCATGCGCACGGTAAAGCGCGGAGATCCTCTTGTCCGTTTCTGGGTTTTCATGCCTGCCCTGCGCATGGCGCTCCAGATAGTAGCGAGCCGCTTCGGAATCCACGGTAGTGGCCACGCGCTGCCCGAAAATTTCTCCTTGCACGGGGATCCTGGGAATGGCGCTGCAGGCCCCGAGGAAAAAGCAGGCCAGCACGCAGATCAATGAGGGGCCGGGCAGCCCTGTCGATGAACGCATGGGCAGCCATGCTCGACGCCCAACATAAAACGCAGCGCATCAGGGCCGCATACGTTCGGCCTATTCCCGGGCCAGGGGGCGCAGGGCGATCGCCGATTCGGGACAGGCCTTGACGCACAGGCCGCAGCCTTCGCAGGCTTGCGGCGCGGCGAGGATCGCCTGCTGCCAGCGGTGCACCGTGCCCTTGAGTTTTCCCTTGAGCGTCAGGCCGGCACGCTGCGCGCTCGGCAGGGTGCCCAGGGCGAAGACGCCGACCGGGCAAACCTCAACGCACTTTGCCTTGCCCTCGCAGCGGTTGCGGTCGATGACCGGCGCGAAGGTGCCGGCGTCGTGCTTGCATTCGGCGATGCTGGACTGAATCATGA
>CAZAEG010000314.1:0-3851 GCA_964484035.1 uncultured Enterobacteriaceae bacterium
TCCATCTCGCCCATGTCGGCCATGCCGCGCTCGCCCATCACCATGTAATCGGGCACGAGCTTCATGATCTTTGCCGCCACCCCGCGGTGGTCCACGCCGATCATCGTCGGCACGTTGTGGCCCATCGCGTTCATCACGTGATGCGACTTGTGGCAGTGGATCGCCCAATCGCCGGGCACATCCGCCACGAACTCGAAGGCGCGCATCTGGCCGATGGCGACGTCCACGGTGACCTCCGGCCAGCGCGCCGACTTCGGCACCCAGCCGCCGTCGGTGCACGTGACCTCGAAATCGTAGCCGTGCATGTGGATCGGATGGTTGGTCATGGTGAGGTTGCCGAAGCGGATGCGCACCCGATCGCCTCTTCGCACCACGAATGGATCGATGCCGGGAAACACGCGCGAGTTCCACGACCACAGGTTGAAGTCGAGCATCGTGTTCACGCGCGGGGTGGCGCTCCCCGGGTCGATGTCGTAGGCGTTGATGAGGAACACGAAATCGCGATCCACGCGCATGAACTTGGGGTCTTTCGGGTGCACGACGATGAACCCCATCATGCCCATCGCCATCTGCACCATCTCGTCGGCGTGCGGGTGGTACATGAAAGTGCCCGACTTCTTCATCTGGAACTCGTAGACGAAGGTCTTGCCGACGGGAATCTGCGGCTGCGTGAGCCCGCCCACCCCGTCCATGCCATTCGGCAGCAGGATGCCGTGCCAGTGGATGGTAGTGTGCTCGGGGAGCTTGTTGGTGACGAAGATCCTCACCTTGTCGCCCTCGACGCATTCGATCGTCGGGCCCGGCGACTGGCCGTTGTAGCCCCAGAGGTTGGCGGTCATGCTGGGGGCGATCTGGCGGCGCACCGGCTCGGCGACAAGGTGGAACTCCTTCCAGCCGTCCTTCATGCGCCAGGGCAGCGACCAGCCGTTCAGCGTCACGACTGGATTGTAGGGCCGGCCGTTCGGTGGAAAGAGCGGCGGCGCCATGTCGGGCTTGTCCATGATCGGCGCTTCAGGCAGCGTCGCCGCCCCTGCCCTGGAAACCAGCGCAGCGCCGAAAAGGCCTGCGGCGGAGGCGCGGATGAAGCTTCTGCGTGTCGTCATCGTCCGTTCCTCTTAGTGGGCGGGCGCGGCTGAACCCGCCTCGGCCATCGCCGGCGCCGCCGCCGGGCCGGCCCCGGGCGAGCCCGTGGTGAGCGCCATCTGCAGGTTGGTCTCCGCGATCCAGAAGTCACGCTGCGCCTCGACATAGGCGTTCACGCTCGCCACGGTGGCGCGCGAGTCGGCGAGCAGCTCGAACACCGATGACAGCATGCCGTTGTAGCGCAGCAGCATCTCCTCCGAGATGCGTTTCCTGAGCGGCACGATCTCGTCGCGGTAGTGCCGCGCGAGGTCGAACGCCGTGCGATAGGCGGCGTACGACTCGCGCACTTCGGAGCGCGCGCGGATCGCGGTGTCGGCCACGCGGTTCACCGCCTGCATGTACTGGTGCTCGGCGCGCGCGGTGCGCGCCCCGCCGAAGTCGAAGATCGGCACGCGCAGCTCCACTTCCCAGCCGCGCTGCACGGGCTCGCTGGTCGCCGTGTTGCGCAGCGCGCCGACCTCCAGCAGGTTCAGGAAGCGCGTCGTCTTCGTCAGGCCGAGCGACGCGGCGAGGCCTTCGGCGTCGTGCCGCGCCGCCTGCACATCCAGGCGCTGCGCAAGCGCCTGCGCTTCGAGATCGCCGCCTTCGCGCGCGCTTTCCGGCAGTTCGGGCAGGCGCTCGGGCAGCGTGTAGCCGATGTCTTCGCCCCACAGTCCCATGCGCCGCGTGAGCGCTTCGCGCGCGGCGACTTCGGCCTGCCGGACGCGCGCGAGCTGCGCGGTCGCTTCGGCGTAGAACGCCTGCTCGCGCGCCATGGTGAGGAACGGCCAGTTGCCCGTCTGCGCCATGCGCCGCGCAAGATCGGCACTCGCCTCGGCGGCAAGCCGTACGTCCTCCATGTAGCGCCCGGTCTGCCCGGCGGCTACCGCCTCGATCCAGGCCCTGCGCGCCGCGAAGGCGAGGTTCACTGCCTCCTCGGCGGCGCGGTGCCGCGCGGCCTCGAAGCGCTTCTCCTGCGCCCGCGTGGAGAGCGGGATCGAGATCAGGCCGAGCACGTCGAAGAACACGCTCGCTTCGCGCTCGACCTCGTCGCCGCGCGTCAGGCGCGCGAAACCGAGCTTCGGCCCGCTCCAGCGGCTCGCCCGTACCAGGTCGGCTTCGGCGATGCCGAGCTCGGCGTAGCGCGCCTGCAGACCCGGATTATTGAGCAGCGCGATCTGCACCGCGTCTTCGGCAGAGAGCGGCTTCCCCAGCAACTCTTTGATGCGGGTGGCGACCGAGTCGGCCTCCTCGGCCGAGCGCACCCATTTCGCCTGGCCGGCGCCGCGCTCGGCGACCGCCTGCTCGACCCGGCTGAAGCCGCCGTCCTCGCTGAAGGAAGCGCAGCCGGCGAGAAACACCACACACACGACGACGAGGCGCCTCACTTGCGCTCCCCTGGCGCCTGCTTCTCGCGCGCTGCCTGCTCGCGCAGGATGCCGACGTGGCCACCGATGCGTGCCGCTTCCTCGTTCGCCTCGCGCCAGTCCCTGCGCGGAGCCTCCTCCAGGCGCCGGGAACCCTCGAAGGCGGAACGGTAGGTGGGCGCCGGCGCGCGCGCCGCGGGATCGGCGGGATCCGGGCGCGCCGGTGCCTGTGCTGTTGCGGTGCCCGCGGCCAGCGCCGCGAGCAGATACCAGGGTACGTGCTTCATGCTCCCTTCCTTCGCAATGAATGATGCGCGCGCGGTCGAGGACCGCAGCGGTTCAATCCGCAGCGAAGCTAAGCGAGCGGGGGACGGTCGAGCCGGTCAGGGACGTGCAGCGCAGAGCCCTGTTCGGCAAGGACCGTGCGGTCCTGGCCGCCGATCCAAGCGTCTACCGCGGGCTCTGCAGGAATCGCGAATGCCGCGCTCGAGCAGTGCTCGGCGCAGATATTGCAAAAGGATTCGATCGGCTGGACGGGAGCGTCGACCCCATGATGCGCGTCCGACTGGTACCCCTGCCCGGACGCGTGTGCCGCCGCCATATCCTTGTGGCCCGAGGCGCAAAAGCCGGTCGTGACGCCTGCCACCGCGCGCAGCGGCAGCACGGCCACGAGGAGCAAAACAGCGAGGAGCTTCAGCGCGCGCGGCATGAGAAACATTATGACATGGGGCAGGGCCCGCGGTTCCCGCGCGCTCAATGGTGCGCGTGAACGACCGCGTGACGTTTGACCAGAGCGTGGCGGTGCGGTTGAGCGACATGACCTACTTGAGATCGCGCAGCACTTCCCGCGCACAGTTATGTCCCGGCGCCCCGGTGACCCCGCCGCCCGGGTGCGCGCCCGAGCCGCAGAGATAGAGCCCCGGCACCGGCGTGCGGTAGTCGGCGTGCCCGAGCACCGGCCGCGCCGCCCACAACTGGTCGAGCGAGAGCTGGCCGTGGAAGATGTCGCCGCCGGTCAGGCCGAACTCCCGCTCCAGGTCGAGCGGCGAGAGCGCCGAGTGCGCGATGACACTCTGTTTGAACCCCGGAGCGTGTGACTCGACGACAGCGAAGATGCGCTCGACCGCCTCCGCCTTGCGCGATGCCCAGTCCGCATCGGGCGCGAAGTGCTGGCAGAAAAGGCTCGCCACGTGCGCGCCCTTTGGAGCGAGCGAATCGTCCAGCGTGCTCGGAATCACCATCTCAACGATCGGCATGCGCGAGATGCCCTGCGCCCGAGCATCCAGATAGGCGCGGTCCATGTATTCGAGCGAAGGCGCCATGATGATGCCGGCGCCGTGGTGCGGCCCCGGCTCGGGCAGG
>CAZAEG010000315.1:0-4169 GCA_964484035.1 uncultured Enterobacteriaceae bacterium
GCAGATGATGGACATCGAGGCGCCGGAAATGGTGCGCCTGGTCGGCAAGCTCATCGAGCAGACGGGGGCAGCAGGGCCTCCATCGCCGCCCCACGATCAGCCGGGTTGAGCGCGAGCAGCCCGCGCGCCGCCGCCAGCCAGCGCTCTTTTCCTTCGCGCACGACCTGCCACAGGGGGTCCAGGTCAGCGCAGCGCAGAAAACGCTCGTAGGCGTCCAGGGCCTGCGGGAACAGCTGGCGGCGCGGGGCATCGAAGGTGGCGAAATAGAAATGCAGCGCCGGCAGGTTGGCGCGCTCGAGCAGCCCCGGCAGGGTCGAAAGGCAGTCGGCGAGGAGATCGCGCACCGCGCGCGCGACCGGCTCGTTCCGGGTGCGCGACACCGACAGCACCATTTCGCCCCACGCCTCGCCGAGCAGCTCGCCCGCCATCGCCTCGCCGAGCTCGTGCAGGATCATGGTTTCCATTTCGTTGTCGGCCATGCGCTGCAGCGCGCTTTCCGTGTCGGCGATGAAGTCGTAGCTCGCGAGGGCGCGCGACATGGCGTTGCCCTGCTTGCGCCACTGGTATTCCTCGATTTTCTCCCACAGGTAGCGGCGCACCGACTCAAGGCGCACGAAGATGGTTCGCTCCTGCAGCATCGCCGGGGGCGCGGCCAGCTCGCGCGCGTACTCGCAGGAAGAGATCCGGATCGTGAAGCCGCCGCGCTGTTCGACGCGCAGCAGCCGGCCCAGGAAGAACACCGGCTTGCGCATTCGTCCGAAGCCGGCGCTGTAGACGCAGCCCTGCGGCAGCAGCTCGCGGTTGGCGGCTTCGGCGTCGAACGGGTCAAGCGCCCCGCTCGCCAGCGGCAGCGGCGCGAACTCGTCGGCCTCGATACCGTCCCACGCCTGCTCGCGCGCCTTCAGCCACTCGCCCAGCTCGTCCCTGGGCAGGGTGCGCGCGAACGGCAGCTCGTTCTCCCAGCGGTAGTACTCGCGCATCTTCAGCAGGAAGGTGCACAGGCCATAGTCGCCCGCATGGCGCGCATCCGAGATGTCGCAGTTGCGCTGAACCACGCTCGCGAGTTGCGGAAGATTGCGCATCATGCGGTGGGGTATATACTCACTTTAGCATCGCCTGGCTCTCCCGCCGGTATGGCCAAGACAACCCGTCTGAAAGCCCACGTCACGCTCGACATGAAGGGGGCGGCCTGCCCCGGGCCGATGCTCGGCGCGAAGCGCGTGCTCGACGAGCTGCTGGCCGGAGAAGTGCTGCTGCTGATTTCCGATTGTCCCGCGACCAAGGACGACCTGTATTCCTGGCCCAAGTACGCCGACGTCGACATCCTGAAGACCGAGAAACTGGCACGCGGCGGGACCGGGTATTACATTCGCAAGGGCAAGGCGCGGCGCGTCTCTCCCAACGCCGTGCTCGATCTGCGCGGCGCCACCTGCCCCGGCCCCGTGATCGAGGCGAAGAAGCTGCTCAACCGCATGCACGAGGGCGAGGTGCTGCAGCTCCTCAGCGATTGTCCCGGCATCAGGGCGGACGTGCGCAGCTGGGTGAAGGCGACCGGGCTGGAACTTGCAGACGCGCGCGAAAGCGCGCCCGGCGAGTACGTGTTCCACATCCGCAAGCGCTGAAATGTGACATGACCACTCTGATGGATGAAATCATCGGCGGCGGCGCCGGCAAAGACCCCCGATTCCCTCATGCGCCGGCGGGCTGGACGCCTGCGCTCGCGGTCGAGTCCGCGCGGCGGGAAGGCCTGGAGCTCGGCGAGGATCACTTTGAAGCGCTGCGCGCCCTGCAGGAGTACTACGTCAGGCACGAAGCGACCGCCGTCAATCTGCGCGAGCTGCACGATGCCCTCGACGAAAAATTCCATCGCCAAGGGGGTATCAAGCACCTCTACCGGCTGTTTCCGGGCGGGCCGGTCGCGCAAGGCTGCCGGATCGCGGGGCTCAAGGCCCCCGCGGGCGCCACCGACAAGGGCTTCGGCAGCGTCGCCTAGCCGCCGGGTGCAAGCGGCTACTTGCGCTTGAGGAAGAACGTGAACAGCTTGTCCGCCTCGGCCTGCGACAGCAGGTCGTTGCCGGTCTGCTTCGCGAACGCCTGGAAGTCCTTCACCGAACCGGGATCGGTGGCGACGATCTTGAGGACCTGCCCGGACTGCATGTCGTTGAGCGCCTTTTTCGCGCGCAGGATGGGGAGCGGGCAGTTGAGCCCGCGGGCGTCGAGTTCTTTGTCGAAGTTCATAGAAGGATTCCAGCTTCCAAGTAAGTGAGGGTCATCAACCGAAACGCGCCAGCAGTTCGGCAACCCTGCCGGCGCGCTCGGTGCGCTCCCGGTTTCCGGCCGGCGGTTCCTGCCGGATCATGCACGACACCATCTCGTAGAACGCCCGGTCGAGCGCCTTGCGCGCCGCGGCGAGCTGCTGCGCGATGTCCTCGCAGGGCTCGTCACCGCCG
Source organism: uncultured Enterobacteriaceae bacterium (assembly GCA_964484035.1). Classification (GTDB taxonomy): domain Bacteria; phylum Pseudomonadota; class Gammaproteobacteria; order Burkholderiales; family SG8-39; genus JAABQT01. The sequence goes on from CAZAEG010000315.1 coordinate 2,451, forward strand.
ATCATACGCCGCACCGCGCGTACCTGGCCTTCGATGCGCGCAAGGCGCGCGTCCATGGCCTTCTTCGCTTCGGCGTCATGCATCGTGGGTTCGCTCATGCCGCGAATATACACCGTAGGGTATGAGTCGGCCAATTGCCCCTATGCTGCGATGCCGCATAAGAAAAAATGCGCATGGCCATCAGCGGAAACTCTTGGCGCATACTCCTATAGAGTATTAACTTCGCTGCCGAGGAGCCGACTATGTCCGATCCGACCGACCTGGACCGCCTGATCAACGAACGCCTGGAGGCGCTGCTGCCGAAAAAGCTCGCCGAGCTGCGCGCGAAGCAGACGCCGTCGATGACCATCATCGCGACCAAGGGCACGCTCGACTGGGCGTATCCGCCCTTCATCCTGTCCTCGACCGCGGCCGCGCTGGGCTGGAACGTCTCGATGTTCTTCACCTTCTACGGCCTCAGCCTGCTCAAGAAGGACATCAGCGGCCTCAAGGTGAGCCCGCTCGGCAACCCGGGGATGCCGATGAAGATGCCCTTCGGGCCGGAGTGGTTCAAGCACATCAACTGGAACATACCGAACGCGGTGCAGAGCATCGTGCCCGGGTTCGAAACGCTCGCCACGACGCTCATGAAGCAGACCATTCACAACAAGGGCGTCGCCGGGGTCGAGGAGCTGCGCACCGCCTGCATCGAAGGGGGCGTCAACCTGATCGGCTGCCAGATGACGGTCGACCTGTTCGGCTTCACGGCGGACGATTTCATTCCGGAAGTGAAAGAGTACTGCGGCGCCGCGACCTTCCTGCCGATGGCGCGCGACGCGGACGTGAGCCTTTTCATCTAGGGTATTTCTCAGGAGGGGAACTCGTGAAGAAGTCAATTCTGGCCGCCGCGGCTGCGGCGGCCCTCGCGCCGCTCGCGGCGAGCGCGACGACCGGCTACTTCCAGCACGGCTACGGCATCAAGGCGAAGGCGATGGGCGGCGTAGGCATCGCGCTGCCGCAGGACGCGCTCGCCGCGGCGAGCAATCCCGCCGGCATGGCGTGGATCGGCAACCGCATCGATTTCGGCCTCGACTGGTTTTCCCCGGATCGCGGCTCGTCGGTCGTCGGCAGCCCGGTCCCGGGGTTCGACGGCAGCTACGACGGCAGCGGCGAGAAGAACTTCTTCATCCCGGAGTTCGGCTACAACCGGATGCTGAGCCCGAGCCTTTCGCTCGGCGTCTCGGTGTTCGGCAACGGCGGCATGAACACCACCTACGACGCCAGCCCGTTCGCTGCGCTCGGCGGCAGCAGCCCCGCCGGGGTCGACCTGATGCAGCTCTTCATCGCCCCCACCGTGGCGTGGAAGACCGGCAATCACGCCTTCGGCGCGTCGCTCAACCTCGCCTACCAGCGCTTCGAGGCGCGCGGCCTCGAGCCGTTCGACAACGCCATGTTCTCTTCCAGTCCCGGCAACGTCACCAACCGCGGCTACGACGATGCCACCGGGCTCGGCGTGCGTATCGGCTGGACCGGCCAGATATCGCCCGCCCTAACGCTCGGCGCCACCTATCAGTCGAAGACCCGCATGAGCAAGTTCGACAAGTACAGCGGGCTGTTCGCCGACCAGGGCGACTTCGACATCCCGGAAAACTACGGCGTCGGCATTGCGCTCAAGACCCTGCCGAAGCTCACCATCGCCGCCGACATTCAGCGCATCAACTACGGCGACATCCCGGCGGT
>CAZAEG010000316.1:0-16230 GCA_964484035.1 uncultured Enterobacteriaceae bacterium
CTCGTGGCTGTCCGCCCGCACCGAGGCGTCACTGTCCTCGAGATCGAAGCTCGCGCCGATGACCGTAATGCCGTCGACCGGCGGCAGCACCAGGCCGCCGCGCAGCAGGACGCAGCGCAGCGGCTCGATGGGGGGCAGATACGTGAGCTGGCCACGCACGCGGCGCAGCCGGATGTGCGGCGTAGGCGCGAGCCGCAGCGCATCGGCGGCGTTGGCGAGCACCACCGCGCCGGCTTCGGCGAGGACTTCGCCTTCGCGATCGCGCACGATCCAGCGCGGGCCGGCGCGCTCCAGCGCCGCCGCTTCGCGGCCGTAGAGGGCTCGAACGCGCGAGCGTGCGATGAGCGCGCGCGCGAAGCTGCGCGGACGGATCCAGCCGCCTTCCGGGAACCACAGCCCGCCCGCGGCGAGCGCCACGCCCGCGCAGGCGCTCGCCTGTGCCGCATCGAGGTGCTGCGCAAAGGCGAGCGGCAGGCCGAGCGCCGCGATCGCCTCGCGCTGTGCCGCCTCCTCGCGCGCGCCGCGCGCCAGCTGCAGCACGCCGCAGCGCTGCCATTCGGGCGCCGCGCCGATGGCGTCGAACTGGCGCCAGTGCTCGAGCAGGAACGTGAACGCCGCGCGCGCCAGCCGCGCCATGTGGCTGTCGTCGGGCGTGACCACGGGGTGAAAGGCGCCCGCGTGATTGCCCGAGGCCTCCAGCGCCGGCTCGAGATGGCGCTCCACCAGCGTCACTTGCCAGCCGCGCGCGGCGAGGCGCTCGCAGGCGGCGGCGCCGGCGATGCCGGCGCCGACGACGACGGCGCTACGCTCCGCGGGTCGCGACGGCTCCAGGCGCAGCGTGCGCTTCGGCACGAAGCGCGCCGCCAGCATCTCGCTCTTTCTCGCGAAGCCGCGGCGCTTCTCGGCCATGAAGCCCGCCGCGCGCAGGCCTTCGCGCACAGGCGCAGCGACGCTCCAGGTCGCGGCCGTGGCGTCCGGGGCCGCGAGGCGCGCCACCGCCTTCAGCAGCCCGGGCGACCACATGTCGGGATTCTTCGCCGGCGCGAAGCCGTCGAGATAGATCGCGTCCGCGGCGAGGCGCAGCTGCGGCACGAGCTCGCCCGCGTCGCCGAAGGCGAGGGTGAGCACCAGCCGTCCGCTCTCGAATTCGAGCCGGTGCATGCCTGGCACCAGCAGCGGCCAGGCGCTCCTCAGCTCCTCGGCGAGCGGCGCGAACCCGGCGTGTGGTGCGTGCAGCACTGCGAGGTCCTGCGCGCTGAAGGGATGTCGCTCCACCGAGACGAAGTGCAGGCGCGCCGGGCGCGCCGGGTCCTCGCGCCAGGCGCTCCAGGTCGCGAGAAAGGAAAGGCCGAAGCCGAAGCCCGTCTCGAGGATGGTGAATCGGCGCGCGTCCCCCCAGCGCTCGGGCAGACCGTTGCCGCGGAGAAAGACGTGGTGCGCTTGCGCCGCGCCGCCCGCGGCGCTGTGGTAGACGTCGCCGTAGGCCTCCGAGTACGGCGTGCCGTCGGCGGCGAACGCGAGGCGGGCGGGGACAAGCGGGGCAACCACCCCGCTATTGTGAGGCCGTGATGCCGCCGTCGAGGTAGAGGATCTGGCCGGTGACGTAGTCCGAGGCCGGGGAGCAGAAGTACAGCGCCGCGCCGACGCAGTCCGCCGGCTCGGCGACGCGCCCGAGGGGAATGCGCTCCTCGAGCCAGGCGCGCGTCTTCGGGTTTTTCAGCCAGTGCGCGCCCATGCGCGTGCGCACCACGGTGGGGGCGATGCCGTTCACGCAGATGCCGCGCCGGCCGAGCTCGGCGGCGTGCTGGCGGATGAGCATCACGAGCCCGCCTTTCGTCGCGCAATAGGCGGAATAGCCGCGGCCGCGCAGGCCGAGCTGCGCGCGCACCGAGAGCAGGTGCAACTGCTTGCCGCCGCGCTTCTGGCGCCGCGCCACCGCCTGCGCGAGGAACATCGCCGCGCGCAGGTTGGTGCGGTAGATGGCGTCGAAGGTGTCTTCGCTCACGTCCGCGAGCGCCTGCTCGCGCTGCATGCCGACGCAGTTCACCAGGATGTCGATGCGCGGGAGCGCCGCCACCGTCGTGCGGATCGCCCCGACGTCCTCGACGTCGAGCTCGACGCCGCGCGCCCCATGACCGAGCTTCTTCGCCAATGCCCCGGCCTTCTTCGCATCGCGCCCGGCGACGATGACGCGCGCGCCCGCGCGCGCGAGCCCGCGGCAGATGGCCGCGCCGATGGCGCCGTAGCCGCCCGGCACGAAGGCGGTCTTCCCGGTGAGACGGAAAAGCTCCATGTCAGTCCATGATCACGCCGCCGTTCAGGTCCACGATCTCGCCGGTGATGAAGCCGGCGAGCGGATGCACCAGGAACCTGACGACGTGCGCGAACTCCTCGGGCTCGCAGAAGCGGCCCACGGGAATCTGCGCGAGCACCGCGCGCCGCTGCGCCGCCGTGAGCTGCCGGGTCACCATCGGCGTTCTGACGTAGGCGGGCGAGATGCCATTCACGGTGACGCCGAAGGGCGCGAGCTCGCGCGCGAGCGAGAAGGTGAGCGAGGTGAGCGCGCCCTTGGAGGTCGAGTACGCGGTGCCGGCGGTGAGGCCGCCGGTCTTCGCGGCGAGCGAGCAGGTGTTGACGATGCGGCCCCAGCGGCGCTTCTTCATGCCGGGGATCACGGCGCGCGACAGGTAGAACGCGCCGTCGAGATTGGCGGCGAGCACGCGATGCCACTCCTCGGGCGTCGTCGCCTCGGACTTGTTGTTGGAGAGGATTCCGGCGTTGTTGACCAGCACGTCTACGCGGCCGGCGCGACGCACGACCTGCGCCACGGCATCCGCATCGGAGATGTCGCAGACGAGGCAACCCTTGGCGGGCCGCACGTCGAGGCCGATCACCCGCAGGCCGTCGGCACGCAGCGCCGCCACCACCGCGCGGCCCATCGTGCCCGCCGCACCCGTGACGACGGCGGTCTTTCCGTTCAGCTTCTCAGTTCTCAAGCGCGGTCTTCTTGCCCAGGAGGCCCCTGGCCCGGAAGGTTACCAGCGCGATGAGCAGCAGGTACATGGAAAGCAGCGACCACTCCGAGGCGTAGGCGCCGGTGAGGCCGACCACGACGCCGACCATCAGGCCCGCGAGCACCGCGCCCCAGAAGCTCCCCACCCCGCCGAGCACGATGATCACGAAGGCCGGCACTACGGCGTCGACGCCGACGTGCGGCCGCACGCCCCAGATCGGCGCCATGACGATGCCGGCGACGGCGGCGAGCGCGGTGCCGAGCGCGAAGACGAACAGGCGCAGCTTCGGCAGGTTGATGCCGAGCGCGCGCACCATCTCGGAGTCGTGCGCGCCCGCCTTGATCATGGCGCCGTAGGGCGTCTTTTCCAGGAACAGCCACAGCAGGACGATCATGCCGATAGCGGCGAGGCAGGCGAAGAAGCGGTACTTCGAGTAGATCAGGCCGCCGAGGAACACCGCACCGTTGAGCGCCGCGGGCAGCGCCAGGACCTTCTCGTTCGACCCCCACACCAGCCGGATCAGCTCCTCGATCACCAGCGCGGCGCCAAAGGTGAGCAGCAGACCGTACAGCGGGTCCTTGCCGTAGGTGCGCCGCAGGCAGAGCTCGAGCAGCATGCCCACGCCGCCCACCACCAGCGGTGCGAGCAGGAAGGCGAGCGCGTAGCTCAGCTTCCAGCCCATCAGCGTGATGGCGACGTAGGCGCCCAGCGCAAACAGCGACCCGTGCGCCAGGTTGATCACCTCCATCACCCCCACGATGAGCATGAAACCCAGGGCGATCAGCGCGAACAGCAGCCCGAGGCTCACCCCGTTGAGGAGGTGAGGGAGGAGGTTGGCGAGAAAATCCAACGGCTACTGCTCGTAGGAGGGCGTCTGCGCGTAGCTCTCCAGCTTGCAGGCCTTGGGTGCGTCGGCATCCACGACCTCCTTCGGGTCGGCGTGCGACAGGATCCTGAAGATGTCGTCCTTCTCCGCCGGCTTGTCGTTGTAGCTTGCCATGTAGATGGTCTGCTGGCACTGGTGCGTGTCCGGGTTGATCCACGCGTCGTAGTGCTGCATGCGGTCAGCCGCGCTCATCTTGCGCCCTTCCAGCTTCTTGATGACGGCGATGTTGTTGGTGCTGCCGGCGTCCTGCACGCAGCGCAGCAGCTCGCGCGTCGCCACGTAGCCGTTGTAGTACACGTTGCCCGGCACCCGGATCGCCATCCCCGGGAAGGTCTTCTGGTACTTGGCGACGAACTCCTTCACGCCCGGCAGGTCGAGCCGGTAGTACCAGGAGGTGCCGAAGTGGCCGAAGATCGCGTCCGGCCCCAGGCCGTAGACGTCGGGCCAGTCCTGCTGATTGTTGATCCAGCCGAAGGCGCGGTCCAGGCGCGCCTGCACCACCTGCTGCCGGAGCGCCTTCTGGTCGTCGCCGCCGACGGCCGCGGCCACCACCGCCGGCTTGATCTGCTGCAGCTTGAGCAGGTACGAGCTGAAGTCGCGCGTGTTCTGCGGCACCAGCAGCTCGTCGATCACCTTGCCGCCGTTCGCCTCGAGCAGCCCGCGCGTCGCCTTGGACGTGTTGTGCCCCCAGACGTAGTCGTTGGTGAGCAGCACCCAGTTCGGGCCGAAGGTGCGGACCGCGTTCTTGACGATGGCGTGAGCGAAGTTGGTGCCGTTGCCGTCCCAGACGAACTTGACGCGGTGGCAGTCGCGCCCCGACTCGGTGGGCGAGCTCGAGTTGGTGTTCAGGTACACGCAGCCGTACTTCTGCGCCACCTGGCTGATGGCGTTGGCCACGCCCGAGTGCAGCGCGCCGATCAGGAACGCGACCTCGTTTCTCGTGATCATGCGCTCGGCGACGCGCGAGCCCGTGGCGGGCGTGGTCTCGGTGTCGATGTGGATGGCCTCGATCGGCCGGCCGAGCACGCCGCCCTTCTCGTTGAACTCGCGGATCGCGAGCATGGCGCCCAGGCGCTCCATCTGGCCGCTCGCGCCGTACTGGCCGCTCGCGTCCATGGTGAGGCCGAGGGTCAGGGGCTTCTTCTGCCCCGACTGCGCCCAGGCCCGGTTCACTTTCCACGGGCCGTAGAACGCCGCGCCCGCGGCCAGCATCTGCAGCAGCTTTCTTCGATTGCGTTGCATGGTTCCCTCCTTCAGTGTTTGCCTACGCGGATTGCGTTGACCTTCTCATGGGCCTCGATGAGTGACGGGACGAACTTGTCGCCGAGCCCGAGCGCGTTCGCCTGGATGAGCGTCTGCAGCAGCGCTGCGCCCAGCGCGCCGGCGAGCGGCGCGTTGGCGAGCATCGCCTGGTAGTACCCGATGTCCTTCTTCGCGTTCGCCAGCGTGAACATCAGGCCGGTGTGGTCGCCCTGCAGCGCCTTGGGCACGACCATCTGGAACATGGCCGAGTTGGCGCCGCCCGCCGAAATGAGCTTGTAGAACTTGTCGAGGTCGATGCCGACCTTGGCGCAGGCAGCGAGCGCCTCGCAGGCGAGCGCCGCCGTGCCGAGCGCGAGGAAGTTGTTGACCAGCTTCACCTTGTGCCCCGCGCCGGGCCCGCCGATGTGGAAGATGTTCTCGCAGAACTTCTCCAGTACCGGTTTCACTTCGGCGAAGGTGACCTCGTCCGCGCCCACCATGCAGTTGAGCTTGCCTTCCTCGGCCTGCACCGGCGTGCGCGCAAGCGGCGCATCGACGAAGCGCACGCCCTTCTTCTCGAAGTCGGCGCGGATGCGGTCCGTGGACTCCGGGATGCTGGTCGAGCAGTCGATCACGATCTGGCCCTTCCTCGAGGCCTCGAGCAGCCCGCCGTAGACGTTCGCCTCGACCTGCGGCGTGCCGGTGACGCACAGGATGACCACGTCCGCCGCCGCGGCGATCTCGGCGGGCGACTTCACTTCCTTCGCGCCCCGCTTGATCAGGTCGTCCAGGTTCTTTCGGTTGCGGTGGGCCAGGAAGGCGAGCGGATGCCCCTTCGCGAGAAGGTTCTTCGCCATGCCGTGGCCCATCAGGCCGATGCCGATGAAGCCGATGCTTTGCATAGGGTCCTCTGCTTTTGCCAAAGCGCCACCAGGCGCGCGTAATTCGCCGCCACCTCGCGCACCACCTGCGCGTCGTCGCAGGCGCCGCCGAACCAGCGGCGCGCCGCGTCCATGAAGATCGAGCGCCCCACCGCGAAGCCCTTGCACAGGGCGTGGCGCGCTGCGAGCGCGAAGCCTCGTTCCAGCGCCTCCTCGCTCGCTTCCATGCCAAGGAGCAGCACGCCGCGGCAATGCGGGTCGTGGCGCACGATCGTTTCTTCGATCGCCGACCACGCTTTCGCGCTCTCGGGCGGGGCAAGCTTCCACCAGTCGGGGCGCACGCCGGCGCCGTAGATCTCGTCGAGCGGCGGGTCCTGCATCAGCAGCTCGATGAGCAACTCGTGCCCGGTGTCGACGCAGGCTTCCTGGATCTGCTTGAGGCGCGCGAGGTCCTGCGGCTCGTAGTGCACCAGGCACTTCACGACGTGATCGGCGGGCCAGGCGCGCAGCTTCACGCCCACGTTGGCCCCGGCCTCGAACTCGAGCGGCTTGCGGTTCGCGGCCTCGACCGGGCGGGCGACCCACAGTCCGCTGCCCGCAAGCGCGAAGAGCGCGTCCTCTCCGTGCCGGTCGTCGACGATGGCTCCGCTGCCCGGAACGCGGGCCTGCAGCAGCCCCTCGGCGACGAGCCGCTTGAAGCGCCGGATGCGCTCGGGCGCTCCGAGCGCCTCGAACTGCGTGCGGTGGTCGAAGGCAAGCGCCAGCACTTCCGGCCAGGGCTTGCGTCCGGTCGTGACGCGATGCCTGTGGGCGAGCTCGGCCGATTCGCGCAGTCGGAACGGCCAGTCGCGGCGCGAGAGAAAGAGCTCCAGCTCCTCGCGCGAGGGCATGGCCGGTGCGCAGCCATGACGCGAGACGACGAGCGCGCCGCAGGCATTCGCGCGGCGCGCGCATTCCTCGAGCGGCAGATCGCGCAACCAGGCCGAGAGAAAGCCCGCGGCGAAGCCGTCGCCGGCGCCGAGGATGTTGAACACCTCCACCGGGAAGCCCGGCGCGCGGATCGTCTCGCCGCCGGCGTGCACGCTGCAGCCGAGCGGCCCGCGCTTCACGACGAACACCGCCGGCGAGAGTGCCTGCAGCCGGCGCAGGGCCTCGTCGGTGTCCTCGCAGCCGCCCGCAATGTGGAACTCCTCCTCGGTGCCGATGACCAGGTGCGCGAGCGGTATCAGGCTCTGCAGCTTCTCGGTCACGTGCTTCGAGGCGACGAAGCGCTGCTCGCCCAGGCCCGGCGCGGTCAGGCCCCACAGCACCGGCCGGTAGTCGATGTCGAAGACGAAGCGCCGCGCCTGGCGCACGGCGCGCTCGCAGACGGCGGCCGTGGCCGGCTGCGAGAAGTGCGTGCCCGAGACGAGCAGCGCCCCGGCCGAGCCGACGAAGCCGGCGTCGAAATCCGCCGCCGCGATCGCCATGTCGGCGCATTCGTGTCGGTAGAAGAGGAGCGGGAACGTGTCGCGGTCGCGTATCGACAGCAACACGAGCGCGGTGAGCAGCCGCGGGTCGGTCCTCACGTGCGACACATCCACGCCCTCGGCGGCGAGCGACTCGCGCACGAATGCGCCGTTCTGCTCGTTGCCGACGCGGGTGAGCATCGCGACGCGAACGCCCAGGCGCGCCGCGCCGACGGCGATGTTGGCCGGGCAGCCGCCGAGGTAGCGGGCGAAGCTCGACTGGTCCTCGAGCCGCGCGCCGATCTGCTCGCCATAGAGGTCGACCGCGGCGCGCCCCATGCAGATCAGGTCGAACGCCGGCCTACTCAAGATGCTCTCCCAGCGCCACCACCAGCGCCTGCGCGAGGCACATCGGCGCCACCAGCATGCGGAACGGCCTCGAGGTCTGCTCCTCGATCTGGAAGCACACGGTGGCCGAGCGCGCGAGCGGCGAGAGCGCGTTGTCGGTAATCGCGACCACCGGCACCTTGCGCGCGCGACACGATTGCGCCACCTCGATCACCTCGGGCGTGTAGTTGCGGAAGGAAACGACCAGCAGCGCGTCCTTCACACCGATGAGCCGTGCGGGCTCCTTCAGCATGCCGCCCACGGCGTCGAGGAGCGGTGCGCGCAGCTCGAGCTGCGTGAGCGCGTAGGACAGGTAGTAGGCGACGGGGAACGAGCGCCGGTGTCCCAGCACGTAGAGGGTCTGCGCCGTGGCTAGGACCCTCACCGCGGCCTGCAGGTCGGCCCCGGAGACGTGCTCGTGCAGCTGCTCGAGCGAAGCGATGCCGTCGCCGATGAACTGGTTGAGCACCGCGATCGGCCCCGACTTAGGATGCACGGCGCGGAACGCCTCGATGCGCTCGCGGTAGTTGCGCAGGCCCGGCGAGTTGTTCGAGCGCTCGACCAGGCGCGTGCGGAACACGCTTTGCAGGTCGGAGAAGCCGCCGTAGCCGAGCGCCTGTGCAAAGCGCACCATGGCGGAGGGCTGCACGCCGGCGCCCTTGGCGAGCCGCGCCACGGTGTGCAGCGCCATGTCGTGCGGGTGCTCGAGCGCGTAGGTGGCGATCGCCTGCAGCTGCGGCGACAGCGCCGGGTAGGCGCGCGTGAGCTCGCCCTTCAGCTGCTCGAAGCTGCGCGTGCCGGCCATGCGGGGGTGGACAGGGACATATAGAACGTTTATTCTGAAACAGTACATAACTAGAACATACGTTGCAACCGCATTCGATGCTGCTGCGCACCAAGGGAGGGCGGCGATGATCGGGGCAGCCGACCGGCATGTGCCGCTCGCGCCCGCGCCCATGCTGGCCCTGTTCGCGGTATTCGCCACGCTGCCGTGGTGGATCGAGGCCGTGGGGCTGTACCCGTACCTCGGCGTCGAGATCATGATCTGGATCGTCTTCGCCCTCGGCTTCAACCTGCTGCTGGGCACGAGCGGGCTGCCCTCGTTCGGGCACGGCGCGTATTTCGGCGTCGGCGCCTACGCGTTCGGCCTGGCGCAATTCCACCTGCATCTGAACCTGTGGATCTGCCTCGCCGCCGCGCTCGCGGCGAGCGCACTCGCCGGCGCGCTGGTCGCCTGCTTCATCTCCCACCGGCGCGGCATCTACTTCGCGCTGCTCACCATCGCTTTCGGCCAGATCTTCTGGTTCGTGGCCATCAAGTGGCACAGCGTGACGCGCGGCGAGGACGGCCTGCTCAACATCCGCCGGCCCGACGCCGACTTCGGCTTCGTCGCCTGGAGCCTGCAGTCGAACGAGGCGCTGTACGCGTTCTGCTTCGCCGTGTTCGCGCTCACCGTGCTCCTGCTGTGGCGGCTGGTGCACTCTCCCTACGGCCGCGTGCTGGCGGCGATCCGGCAGAACGAGACGCGCGCGCGCTTCGTCGGCTACAACGTGTGGCTGTTCAAGTGGACCGCGTTCACGCTTTCGGCGGCGGTCGCGGGGCTCGCCGGCGGACTGTTCGCGCTGGCGCAGCAATCGGCCTACCCGAACGTGATGAGCCTGCACCAGTCCGGCCTGGTGGTGATGATGACGCTGATCGGCGGCGGGCTGGTGTCGTTCTGGGGCCCGGTGCTCGGCACGGTGCTCTTCTTCCTCGCGCGCGACCTGCTCGGGGCCTACACCGAGGCGTGGCTGCTCTGGTATGGGCTGCTGTTCATGCTCATCGTCCTCTTCAAGCCCGAAGGCATCGCGGGGCTCTTTCATGTTCGAAGCAAGCCATCTGCATAAGCGCTTCGGCGCGCACGTTGTGCTCGAAGACGTGAGCCTGCGCTTCGCGGCCGGCAAGCTGACCGGCATCATGGGCCCCAACGGCGCCGGCAAGACCACCTGCTTCAACCTGCTGACCGGCCGCTACGCCCCGGACCGCGGCTGCGTCAGCTTCGAGGGCCGCGACATCACGGGGCTGCCGCCCCGGCACATCGCGCGCCTGGGCATCTCGCGCTCATTCCAGATCATGAACCTGTTCGACGAGTATTCGGCGCTCGACAACGTGCTGGTGGCGACGCCCGGGGTGCGGCGGCGCGGCTTCGCGGTGCTGGCCGATCTGTCGCGCGATCGCGCGCTGCTCGCGCGGGCGCGCGCGGTCCTGGCGCGCGTCGGGCTCGAGGGCAAGGCGGCGACGCGGGCGAAGGACCTGTCCTACGGCGAGCGCCGCGCGCTGGAGATCGGTGTGGCGCTCGCTGCCGAGCCGCGGCTGCTGTTTCTCGACGAGCCGACCGCCGGGCTGGGCACGCAGGGCACGGCGCGCATCGCGCAGCTGATCGCGGAGCTGAAGCGCACGATCACCCTGGTGCTGATCGAGCACGACATGAAATTCCTGTTCGGGCTCGCCGACCACATCTACGTCATGCACTGGGGGCAGGTGATCGCCGAGGGCGCGCCGGCGACGCTGCGCGCCAATCCCTGGGTGCAGCGCTCCAACCTCGGCGAGCTCGGCTGATGCTGGCGCTCGAGGCCATCCACAGCTTCTACGGCGAGACCGAGGCGCTGTTCGGCGTCTCGCTCGAGGTGCGCGCGGGCGAGGTGGTGGCGCTCCTCGGGCCGAACGGCGCCGGCAAGACCACGACGCTGCGCTCGATCCTCAATCTCACGGACGTGCGCGCCGGCCGCATCCGCTTCGACGGCGCGGAGATCACGCGCGCGCCGACGCACCTCATCGCGCGCCGCGGCATCGGCTGGGTACCGGACGACCGGCGCATCTTTCCCACCCTGACGGTGGAGCGCAACCTGTCCATTGCGAAGAAGAGCAGCCGCTTTCGCGCCTGGTCGCTCGAGGAGTGCTTCGCGCTGTTCAGCGCGCTGGAATACCTGCGCCATCGCGAGTGCGAGAACCTTTCGGGCGGCGAGATGCAGATGGTGGCGATCGCGCGCGCGCTGGTCGGCTCGCCCGGCCTCGTGCTGCTCGACGAGCCGAGCCAGGGCCTCGCCCCCAAGATCGTGCAGGACGTGATGCGCGCCATCGGCCGGCTGAAGGCCGAGGGCGTGGCGGTGCTGCTCGTCGAGCAGAACCCGCTCGCCGCGCTCGGCGCCGCGGACCGCGTCTACGTCATGGACAAGGGCCTGATCGTGCACCAGGGGGCGGCGCGCGCGCTGCTCGAGGACGCGGCCTTGCGCCGCAGGCTGCTCGGCCTATGACGCTGCTCGCCGTCGAGAACCTGGTGAAGGAGTACCGGCGCGGCGCGCTCAGGCGCGAGGTCACGTTCCGGCTGGAGGCGAGCTTCACGGTCGAGCGCCCGGAGATCGTCGGCGTCATGGGGCCGAACGGCTCGGGCAAGACGACGCTCTTCGAGCTGATCACCGGCTCGAACCTGCCGACCTCAGGGCGCGTGCTGTGCATGGGGCAGGACATCCACGCCGTCAAGGCGCGCGAGCGCGACCGCCTCGCCATCCACTACCACCAGTCGTATCAGGTGCGCCGGTTCCGGCGGCGCAAGCCCGAGTTCCTGCTCGCGCCGGCGAAGAGCGACTACCCGAGGGTGCACCTGTTCGACGAGCCGCAGTTCAACGTGCAGGACGGCTACATCGGCTTCATGCTGGATTTCTTCCGGCGCCTGCGGAGCGAGGGGCGCGCGGTGTTCGTGTGCGTGCACCCCACGGAGCGCTATCACCTCGATATCCTGCGCGAGGTCTGCGAGCGCTTCATCTTCGTCGAGAAGGGTAAAATCGCCCTGTTTCCGGATTACGCCGGGGCGCTCGCCGATGCGCGTGTCGCCGCGTACCTCAGCGCAGGAGCCCGCACATGAACAAGCCCGCCGAACTCAAGCTCGACACCGTTCCCTGCTGGATCGGAGGCAAGCCCGTGGTGCCCGCCGGGCGCATGGGCGAGGTGTACAACCCCGCCACCGGCCAGGTGACGAAGCGCGTGCCCTACTGCGACGCGGCGACGATCGATGCCGCGGTGAAGGCCGCGGCGGACGCGCTGCCGGAATGGCGCGACGCTTCCATCCTGCGCCGCGCGCGCGTCATGCAGAAGTTCCTGCAATTGATGCAGGCGCACCAGAAGGACATCGCGCGGCTCATCACCGCCGAGCATGGCAAGACTTTGCCCGATGCGATGGGCTCGGTGCAGCGCGGCATCGAGGTAGTGGAATTCGTCTGCGGCATCCCGCAGCTGCTGAAGGGCGAGTATTCGGAGAACGTCGGCACGGCGGTCGACACCCACACCCTGCGCCAGCCGGTGGGCGTGTGTGCGGGGATCACGCCGTTCAACTTTCCGGCGATGGTGCCGATGTGGATGTTCCCGGTGGCGATCGCCTGCGGCAATACCTTCATCCTGAAGCCCTCGGAGAAGGTGCCTTCGGCGGCGATCCGCATGGCGGAGCTCTTCAAGGAAGCGGGATTGCCCGACGGCGTATTCAACGTCGTGCACGGCGACAAGGCGGCGGTGGACGCGATCCTCGCGCATCCGGGCATCGCGGCGGTGTCGTTCGTCGGCTCGACGCCGATCGCCAAGTACATCTACGAGACCTGCGCGAAGAACGGCAAGCGCGTGCAGGCGCTCGGTGGCGCGAAGAACCACGCCGTGGTGCTGCCGGACGCCGACCTCGAGTTCGCGGCGGATGCGCTGATCGGCGCGGCCTACGGCTCGGCGGGCGAGCGCTGCATGGCGATCTCCGCCGTGGTGGCGGTGGGCGCGGCGGCCGACCCGCTGGTGAAGTTGCTGGACAGGAAGGCGCGGGCGATCAAGATCGGGCCGGGCGACGCGGACGGCATGGACATGGGGCCGCTGGTCACGGCGCAGCATCGCGACAAGGTCGCTTCCTACATCGAAAAGGGCAAGGCCGAGGGCGCGAAGCTCGTGGTGGACGGAAGCGCGCCGCCGCGCAAGGAAGGCTTTTTCCTCGGCACGACGCTCTTCGATCACGTGACGCCGGAGATGGAGATCTACCGGCACGAGATCTTCGGCCCTGTGCTCGTCGTGCTGCGCGTGATGACGCTGGAGGAGGCGATCGCGCTCGTCAACCGCAATCCGTACGCCAACGGCACGGCGATCTTCACCGATTCGGGCGGCGCCGCGCGGCGCTTCGAGAACGAGATCCAGGTCGGCATGGTCGGCATCAACGTGCCGATCCCGGTGCCGGTAGCCTTCTATTCCTTTGGCGGCTGGAAGAACTCGCTGTTCGGCGACCTGCACGTGCACGGCGCGGAGGGCGTCAAGTTCTACACCCGTACCAAGGCCGTCATGACCCGCTGGCCGCACCAGGACACCCCGGCGCCCGACCTGCACATGCCGACACTGGGTTAGATGGGGACAGACCCCATTTGACGGCGCTCGCACCCGCCGACACCCACAGCAAGGTCGTCGGCTACCTGCTCTGGATCTTCGGCTTCACCGGCGCGCACCGGTTCTACTACGGGCGCCCGGTGACCGGCACCCTCTGGTTCTTCACGCTGGGCCTGCTCGGCATCGGCTGGCTGATCGACGCGTTTCTCATCCCCTGGATGGAGCGCACCGCCGAGCTGCGCTACACGCCCGGGCCGATCAACTACTCTGTGGCCTGGCTGCTGCTTACCTTCCTCGGCCCGTTCGGCATCCACCGCTTCTACATGGGCAAGTGGGGCACCGGGATCCTCTATCTGCTGACGCTGGGACTGTTCTTCGTCGGCGTGCTTTACGATTTCTGGACGCTCAACTCGCAGGTCAGCGAGGAGAACCGCGCGCAGGGAGGGCGGTGACATGGCCGGTCGGCTGAAGGACAAGGCGGCGCTCGTACTCGGCGCGGGCTCGGTGGGCGAGGGCGTCGGCAACGGGCGCGCGATCGCCACGCTTTTCGCACGTGAAGGCGCGCGCGTGGCAGGGGCGGACGTACGCCTCGCCGCGGCGCAGGCGACCGCGCGACTCATCGCCGGCGAAGGCGGCATCGCGATGCATTGCATCGAGGCCGACGTCACAAGAGAAGCGGATCTGCAGCGTGCGGTGGATTCGACGCTGGAGGCCTTCGGGCGCATCGACATCCTGGTGAACAACGTCGGCGGCAGCATCCCGGGCGATGCCGAGCAGATCACGCCCGAGGCCTGGCGCGAGCAGTTCGAATTCAACCTGCACTACGTGTATCACTCGACCCGCATCGTCGCGCCCCTGATGGCGAAGCAGGGCGGCGGGGCGATCGTCAACATCTCCTCGATCGCGGGCCTGCGCCACCTCGGTAACGAGCTCGCCGCTTACGCGGCGTCGAAGGCGGGGCTGCAGCACTTCTCGCGCGTGTGCGCAGTGCGCTACGCGCCGCAGGGCGTGCGCGTGAACACCGTGATCCCGGGGCTGATGAACACGCCGCTGGTGGCCGAGCGCCTCGCCAAGTCGCAGTCGGGCGGCGATGCCGCCGCGCTGATCGCGAAACGCGACGCGCGCACGCCCACGGGGAAGATGGGCGACGCCTGGGACGTCGCCTGGGCGGTGGTGTACCTTGCCTCGGACGAGGCGAAGTTCGTCACCGGCGCCGAGATCGTCGTCGACGGCGCGCTCACGGCGACGATCCGCTAAATGGGGTCTGTCCCCATTTAAGTCGTCAGCCCGCGAAGCGCGATTCGGCAAGGCCCTGCGCGCCCGGGCGCAGCGCCAGCAGGCTTCCCGCGAGCGGTTGCCGTGCCAGCTCTTGCGGCGAGAGGCGCTGCGTCGCGGTCGTGATGTAGAGCGTGCCGAGGTCGTCGCCCCCGAAGCAGCAGCAGGTCGCGTTGGCCGCCGGCACTTCGATGACGCGATCGACCTCGCCCGAGGGCGTATAGCGCACCACGCGCCCGGCGCCGTAGTCCGCGTTCCACAGGCACCCGTCCGCATCCACGCAGGAGCCGTCGGGCCGGCCGCTGCCGGTATCGACGAATACGCGCTCGCGCGTCGCCGCGCCGCTCGCCGGGTCATAGTCGTAGGCCCAGAGGGTGTGGCGGTTGGTATCCGCGAAGTACATGGTGCGGCCGTCCGGGCTGAAGGCGAGGCTGTTCGGGATGATGATGGCGTTCCTCAGCTTCGTGCAGGTGAAGTCGGCATCGAAGCGATACAGCGATCCCACCGGGTCGCGGTTCACGTTGCTCATCGTGCCGGCCCAGAAGCGCCCGGCACGGTCGCAGCGCCCGTCGTTGAAGCGGCTGTCCGGCAGGTGCTTCTCGGGGTCGACCCTTGCCTCGAGCGCGCCGTTCGATGGATCGAGCAGATGAATGCCGCTCTTGGTCGCCGCGAGCAGCCCGCCCGCCCGGCGCAGCGCGATGCTGCCCACGATCTCGGGCAGCACCAGCATCATCACCGCGCCGGTCGCGGGATCGAGGCGCTTCACCGCCGGCCAGCGGCAGTCCACCCACCACAGCATCGCCTCGCGCTCGTCCCACAACGGGCATTCGCCGAGTCGGTCCGCGCCGCGCGCCGCGACCTCCACTTGAAGCGCCATTTCCCGATTCTCTCCCCTTCAGGCACGATAGCACGCGATGCACGCCGTGTTCTTCGGATCGCTGATCCATCATTTGCCCGAGACGCTGCTGGCCAAGGTGCATACGCCCTGGCGCGTCGAGCGCTTCCTCGAGAAGGACCCCAGGCCGGCGCTCGCGCGCGCGCTGGCGGATGCCGACGTGCTGATCTCGATGCAATGGAACCGGGACTTCCCGCCGGCACCGAAGCTCAAGCTCATCCAGGCGCCCGGCACGGGCGTGGACGGCATCGATTTCGCCGCCGTGCCGCCGGGCGTGCGCGTGTGCAACTCCTACGGCCATGCCGAAGGCACCGCGGAGTACGTGATGCTCGGTGTGCTCTTATGGTGCCAGGCTTCCTTCGTGCCCGCGCACCAGAGCTTTCGCAGCGAGCGCAGCTGGCGCTACAGCGGACGCGTGAACGGACCGATCAACGGCGAGCTCCACGGCGCGACCGTCGGCGTCGTGGGGCTGGGCGCGATCGGCCGCGCGGTCGCGGTGCGCGCCAAGGCCTTCGGCACGCGCGTGCTCGGCTGCAACCGCACGCAGCGCGAGGTGCCGCAGCTCGACGCGCAGTATCCGCTCGCGCGCATCGACGAGTTTCTCGCGCAGTGCGACTACGTGGTGATCGCCGCGGCGCTTGCGCCGGAAACCGACCGCCTGATCGACGCGCGCCGCTTGGCCGCGATGAAGCGCTCGGCGGTGCTCGTGAATGTCGGACGCGGCCACATCGTCGACGAGGACGCGCTGTGGGCGGCGCTCAGGGAAAAGCGCATCCGCGGCGCGACCCTGGACGTGTGGTACGCGTACCCGCGCCACGAC
>CAZAEG010000317.1:0-10424 GCA_964484035.1 uncultured Enterobacteriaceae bacterium
TCCTTGCTCGCCTGGCCGCGAATCGTGCGCTCGGGGGCCTCGTGGTAGTGGATCCGCCGGGCTTCTGCGGGGAACTCAGCGCCGACGTCCTCGGAGCGCGCCAGAAGCTCGTCCAGCATGCGCGAGTAGAGCTTCTGCGCCAGCGCCAGGGGATCCTGCCCCGTCGCCTCCCCTGCGGCAGGTTGCGGTACCCCGGTATTGAAGCGGGTCGCCGAAGGAATGCGGTCCACTTCCTGGGCTCCGCAGGACGGGCAGCCCACCAGGCCCTGCGCGCGTTGCGCGGCGAATTCCTCGGCCGAGGCGAACCAGCCCTCGAACCGATGGCCCGCCTCGCATTGCAGGTCGAAGATCTTCATGTATCGGATTCTATTACGATGTCGCCGTCATGACCCCCGACCGCATCGAAGGCAAGTGGATCGACCTTTTCGCCGACGTCTTCGCGCGCTGCAAGGTTGGGCCGGGGGACGCCTGCGCCGTGCTCTCGGAGTCGCAATCGCGCGCGCTCAACGTGCAGCTGGCCGAGCTCGCCCTGCACAAGCTGGGTGCGCGACCGTTCCACGTCGTCGTGCCGACCCCGCGCCAGCAGGCCCCCGTGCCCATCCGCTCCACGGGCGCCTCGGTCGCGTTGCAGGGACTGGGCCCCGCCCTGCAGGCGCTCGCGGCCTGTACCTTTGTCGCCGATTGCACGCTGGAAGGGCTGATGCACGCGGCCGAGCTGCCCGCGATCCTCAAGGGCGGCGCGCGCGTCCTCTACATTTCCAATGAACATCCCGATGTCCTCGAGCGCCTGGCGCCCTCCTCCGCCGACGAGCAGACGGTGAGGGCGGGCATGCGCCGCCTGAAGGACGCGAAGCTCATGCGGGTGACCTCGGCGGCCGGCACCGACCTGCAGATCCGCCTGGAAGGGGCGCGCGTGGGCGGCGTGTGGGGCTATACGGAAAAGCCGGGCTCGCTCTCGCACTGGCCGGGGGGGTTGTGCCTTTGCTTCCCGCGCGCGGGCAGCGTCGACGGCACGCTGGTGATGGCCCCCGGGGACCTCAATCTGACCTTCAAGCGCTATGCCGAATCGCCCGTGCGGCTGGCGATCGACAACGACTATGTGACGCGCATCGAGGGCGAGTCGCTGGACGCCGAGCTGATGCGCGCCTATTTCGCCGCCTGGGAGGACCGCGACGCCTACGCGGTCTCGCATGTGGGCTGGGGCATGAACGAGCGCGCGCGCTGGGAGGCGCTGGTGATGTACGACCGCGCCGACGTGAACGGCAGCGAGCAGCGCGCCTTCGCCGGGAATTTCCTTTACTCCACGGGGGCCAACGAGGTCGCCGGCCGGCACACGCTCGGGCATTTCGACCTGCCTTTCCGGCGCTGCACGGTAGCGCTCGACGGCGATGCGGTGGTGCGCGAGGGCAAGCTGGTCGCGTGAGCACGCTGCTGTTCCTGCACGGGGTGGGCGGTGGCGCCGCCGCCTGGGACCGGCAACTCCCCTACTTCGCCGCGCGCGGTTATCGCGCGCTCGCCTGGGACCAGCCCGGATACGGCGGCACGGAGCCCGTGGTGCCTTACGACCTGGAGCGCGTGGCGGCGGCACTCAGGCGCCGCATCGGCGACGATCCGGCGATACTCGTCGGTCACAGCATGGGCGGCTTCATCGCGCAGGAGGCCTACGCGCGCTTCCCCGACAGAGTGCGCGCGCTGGTGCTGTGCTTCACCAGCGCGGCCTTCGGCGGCAGCGGCAGCGACTTCGCGCGCCAGTTCATCGCCGCGCGCATCGCGCCGCTCGACGAAGGCCGGACCCTGGCCGAGATCGCCGCGCGGCTGATTCCCGCGATGCGGGGCAGCCGCTCGGATCCCGCGGGCCCGGCGCTCGCCGAGCGCGTCATGGCCGCCGTTCCGCCCGCGACCTATCGCCAGGCGGTGCAACTTCTCACCACCTTCGATCGGCGCGCGCAGCTCACGCGCGTCCGCGTGCCGACGCTGCTGGTGGCGGGCAGCGACGACCGCGTCGCCCCGGCGGCCGCGATGCAACGCATGGCGCAGAAGATCCCGGACGCCGAGTTCGTCCTGCTGGAGGGCTGCGGACATCTCGGTCCCATGGATCAGCCGGACCCGTTCAACGAGGCGCTTGCGCGGTTTTTCGAGCGCCACAAGCTCTGAGGACGCCGATGGATTCCAGACTGCCGCACTCCGACCCGCGCTATGCCGTCACCGGCTCGAACTATGCGCTGAACGGCAAGCAGAAGGCCCTGCTCGCGCTCGCTGAGGAGCTCGGGCCGCGATTCGCGGAGCGCGCCGGACGCCATGACCGCGACGCGAGCTTCCCGTTCGAGAACTATGCCGAGCTGCGCGCGGCCGGCCTGCTCGGCCTGTGCGTGCCGGAGAAGTTCGGCGGCAAGGGGGCGGATCTCAAGACCTACGCCCTGGTATCGGCCACGCTCGGCAAGTACTGCGGCGCCACCGCCCTCACCTTCAACATGCATGCCTGCTCCACCCTGTGGCCGGGACTGCTCGCCGACGACCTCGACATGACGACGGCGCAGCGCGCCGAGCACGAGCGCTATCGGGCCGTGCACTTCGGGCGCGTGGTGAGCAAGGGCGCGGTCTACGCGCAGCCGTTTTCCGAGGGCAGCGCCGCGGCGGCCGGCAAGGCGCCCTTCGGCACCACCGCGGCCAAAGTGGATGGCGGTTGGCGGGTCAATGGCAAGAAGATCTTCGCGTCGCTGTCGGGGGCGGCGGACTACTACGGCGTGCTTTGTACCGAAGACAAGCCCGAGCTTTCGATTCGCGACACGCTCTACCTCGCCGTGCCGGGCGATGCGCCCGGGTTCTCCATCGTCGGCGACTGGGATCCGCTCGGCATGCGCGGCACGGTATCGCGCACGCTGGTATTCAAGGACGTGTTCGTGCCCGATGACGGCGCCATGATGCCGCGCGGCGTGTACTTCCAGGCGGCGAGCCGCTGGCCGCACATGTTCACGACGCTGTCGCCCACCTACATGGGCATCGCCCTCGCCGCATACGAGTTCACCGTGCGCTACCTGCGCGGCGAAGTGTCCGGCATGCCGCCGGTCAAGCGCCGCATGTACCCCACCAAGCAGATCGCGGTGGCCGAAATGTGGGTCCGGCTGGAGCAGACGCGCGCGCTTTTCCTGCGCATGCTGGAGGACGCGCGCGTCGATCCGCCAAAGGACGCGCGCCTGCGCGCCTACGCCGCGCAATACACGATCATGGAAAACGCCAACGATATCTGCCGCCTCGCCATCCGCACCTGCGGCGGGCAATCGATGCTGAAGTCGCTGCCGCTGGAACGCCTTTACCGCGACTCGCGCTGCGGCGCCCTGATGCTGCCCTGGACCGCCGAGTTGTGCCTGGACCGCATCGGGCGCGAGGCGCTCTACGAGCCCGGCGAAGACGACTGACGTGAACCTCTCGCGCATTCTCGAGCACTGGGCCGCGCATCGCCCATCCAGGGTCGCGCTGCATTTCGAAGGCACGGACCTGACCTATGCGGAGCTGTGGCAACGCGTCGAGCGTGCCGCGCGCGCCTTGCACGTCGCCCGGGGAGAGCGCATCGCCTGGCTGGGCTACAACCACCCCGACATGCTGGTGCTGCTGTTCGCGGCCGCACGCCGCGGCGCGTTGCTGGTGCCGCTCAACTGGCGGCTGACGGCCGTCGAGCACAAGTCCATCCTGCAGGACTGCCAGCCGCGCTGGCTGTTCAGCGACGCCGACCTAGCGCCGGCCGCGCGCGGCCTTGGAATTCCCCTGGGAAGCCTCGAGACGCAAGCCGGCGCCGCAGCGAACGGGTCCGACGAGGACGAGCTCCTCATCGTCTACACCTCGGGCACCACCGGCAAGCCCAAAGGCGCGGTGCTGACGCAGGCGGCGCTGCTCTGCAACGGCTACAACTCGATCCACGCGCACGACCTCGGCCAGGCGGATCACGTGCTGAGCGCCCTGCCGATGTTCCATGTCGGCGGACTGAACAATCAGACCGTCCCCGCCCTGCTCGCGGGCGCCACGGTCACCTTGCACAAGCGCTTCGAGGCCGGCGCGTGGCTCGCCGATGTGCGCTCGAGAAAGCCCACGCTGTCGCTGCTGGTACCGGCGACGATGCAGGCGGTGATCGCGCACCCGGACTGGGACGCTTGCGACCTGGGCTCGCTGCGCCTGCTCAATACGGGATCCATGGTCGTGCCGGAATTCCTCATCCGCGCGTTTCACGCGCGCGGCGTTCCCGTAGGCCAGATCTACGGCGCGACCGAAACCGCGCCCATCGCCGTCGTGCTGCTGCGCGAGGACGCGATGCGCAAGGTAGGCAGCACCGGCAAGCCCGCGCTGCACTGCGAAGTGAAGCTGGTGGACGGCGAGATCTGCGTGCGCGGGCCGAACGTCATGCGGCGCTACTGGAACGATTCCGCGGCGACCCGGCAGGTGCTGGACCGCGACGGCTGGTTCCATACCGGTGACCTGGCCCGCGTCGACGAGGAGGGATACTTCTGGATCGTCGGGCGCTCGAAGGACGTGATCATATCGGGAGGCGAGAACATCTACCCCGCCGAGCTCGAGAACGTGATGGCCGACTGTCCCGCGATCGCCGAAGCCGCGGTGGTCGGCGTGGCCGACGCGAAGTGGGGGGAAGCGGCCTGTGCCGTGGTGGTGCGCAGGCCCGGCGCGGCGATCGACGAGGCGCAGGTGCTCGCGCTGTTCCGCGATCGCCTGGCGCGCTACAAGCATCCGCGCCGGATCGTGTTCGCCGATGCGCTGCCGAAGAACGCCCTCGGCAAGATCCAGAAGCACGAGCTGAAGAAGCTGCTCTAGCCCGTTCAGCTCACTTGCAGCTCCACCGCGCCGAGCGCCCCCGCAGCGAAGCGAATCCGGTCGCCGGCCCGCGGAAACTTGGAGGTCACGAGGCTGCCGGTGATGACGATATCGCCGCTGCGCAACCCACAGCCCCGGCGCGCCAGATGACTTGCCACCCACGCCAGCGCGGCGAACGGGTGCCCCATGCTGTCGGCGCCGCGTCCTTCGCCTACGATCTCGCCGTTCACGTACGCAATCCCGGCGATCCCGGCAAGGTCGATGCCGCGCCAGTCGGTGTTGGGCGCGCCCAGCACGGCGCCTTCGTTCCACGCGTTGTCCGCCGCCAGCTCGGGGCCGCGCGCCGACAGCGTCGCGTAGTCCGCGCCGCGATCATCGGCCAGCTCCAGCGCCGGCATGACGGCGCCCACGGCGCGCGACAGCTGGTCGATCGTGTAGGGGACGGTCTGCACCGGCAGGTCCGCCGCCATTTGCGTCGCGATCTCGAATTCGACCAGCAGGCGGCCATAGTCCGCCGCGCGGACGCAAGCGGGGCCGCGCACCACCTGGCGCGCGTGCAGTCGCCCGGCAAGCGGCGCATCCAGCCCGACCATGGCGCGCATGCGCGGCGTCGTCAGGGCGATCTTGTGACCCACCACAGCGCCGCAGTGGCGCGACTTGAGCGACACGAAAGCGTCCTGCACGGCATACGCCCCGTCGATGCCGCTCGGTGCCAGCCCGCGCGGCATGGGCCGGGAGGCAATCCGCTGCAGGTGCTGCCGCACGAGCCAGCGCGCGGCACGGTGCGCGCGGCGGGCGTCGACGTCGACCATGGATTCGATTCTAGCGGTTGCCGTGGGCGCCGGCTTTGCAGACAATAGGCCCCCCGGAAGGACATCGCATGCCCCTCGCCCATTGCCTCTACGACAACGCCCTGGTGCTCGGGCCCACCGGACGTCTGGACCACGACAATTGCGAAGCCTTCCGCGAAGAGCTGGCGCCCCACCTGGAGCGCTCGGCGAAGGACGGCACGTCCATCGTCCTCGACCTCTCCGGGCTGGAGTACGTCTCCAGCGCCGGCCTGCGCTGCTTCATGCTCGCCGCGAAACAGGCCAAGGCGCAGAACAGCCGCATCGTGATCGCCGCCATGCAGCCGGTGGTGGCGGAGATCTTCCAGATCGCGCGCTTCAATCTCGTGTTCGAGGCCTTCCCGAAGGTGCGCGACGCGCTCGCCGCGCTGTCGCCCGCCGCCGCAGCCGCGTTCGACCGGGGATAGCGCGGGTGCGCGTCCGCTTCTGGGGCACGCGCGGCTCGATTCCCGTCGCGCTGACCTCCGCGGACATCCGCGACAAGGTTGCCGAGGCGCTGTTTCGGGCCGAAGGCCGGCGCTTCGAATCGGTGGGCGAGGCGCACGATTTTGCCGTCAAGCACCTGGATTTTTCCCTTACGCACACCTTCGGCGGACACTCGCCCTGCGTCGAGATCGAGACCGGCGCGCAGGACTACCTGGTATGCGACATGGGCAGCGGGGCGCGCCCGTTCGGCGCGCACGTCCTTGCGCGCCAGTCCGGCAAACCGGCGACCGTCAACGTCTTCATGTCGCACGTGCACTGGGATCACATCATGGGCTTCCCGTTTTTCGGGCCGGCGTACGTTCCGGGGACGCACATCCGTATCCATGGCTGCCACGAGGTCATCGAGCAGGCGTTCCGTCTGCAGCAGGCGCCGCCCTGCTTCCCGGTCGAGTTCTCGCAGCTCGCCGCGGACATCGAGTTCGTAAAGCTGACGCCGGGACGCGCGCACCAGATTTCCGGCGTCCAGGTGACGCCGACGCCGCAGATGCATTCGGGCGAATCCTACGGCTACCGCTTCGAGGTCGGCGGCAAGGTCGTGGTGTATACGACCGACTCCGAGCACAAGCTGGAGAACCGCGCGCAGACCGAGCGCTTCGTGCGCTTCTTTCATGGCGCCGACCTGGTGGTATTCGACGCCATGTACTCCCTCGCCGACGCCATCTCCGTGAAGGCGGACTGGGGACACTCCAGCAACATCATCGGCGTCGAGCTCTGTCAGATGGCGCGCGTCAGGCACCTGGTGCTGTTCCACCATGAGCCCGCGTATGACGACGCGACGATCGAGGGCGTGCTGCGCGAAACGCGGCGCTTCGAGGAGCTGACGCGCGGCACGCAGGCGCTGCAGATCTCCGCGGCCTACGACGGCCTGGAGATCGACGTGTGAGTTCCACCTGGTCAAAGCGGCCCGGACCGTTGGCGCTGGTGCTTGCGTTGCTGCTGCTGCTGGCCGGCGAACCGCCGTTCGTGATCGGTCTGCGCCACGCCCTGTTCGACGGCTACCAGAAGCTCTTTCCCCGGGAACGCAAGAGCGCCCCGGCGGTCATCGTGGCGATCGACGAGCGTGCCCTGGAGCGCCACGGCCAGTGGCCCTGGCCGCGCACCCGCGTCGCGCAGCTGCTCGCCCGCATCTCGAGCGCCGGCCCGGCGGCGATCGGCGTCGACCTCCTGTTTCCGGAGCCCGATCGTTTTTCGCCCGCCGAAGTCGCGCGCGAGGTGCAGGAGCTGTCCACGGACGTCGCGCGGCGGCTGCGCTCCCTGCCCTCCAACGACGCCGCGCTTGCCTCCGCGGTGAAGGGGCACGCGGTCGTGCTGGGCATCGCCGGACTCGAAGTCCCAGACTCGCGATTCGAGCGCCCGCCGGCCGCGGTGCCGGTGCTCATTGCCGGCCCTTCCGAAATGGCGCTGCGGCGCTTTGCCGGGCACTTGCAGAGCCTGCCGGCCATCGACAGCGCGGCCGCGGGCCGCGGCCTGATCAGCGTCGATACGGAGAGCAGCGTCATACGCCGTGCACTGGCCGCGGCGCGAGTCGGCGACGTGATCGTGCCCGCGCTGAGCATCGAGATGCTGCGCGTGGCCAGCGGCGCCCCGCTCGCGCTGGTCGGGCGCGGACGCGACCAGCTCGAGGTGCGGCTCGGGGATATCTCCATTCCAGCGCATGCCGATGGCCGCTTCTGGATCCGCTACGGCGTGCACGATCCGGCGCGCTTCATCTCCGCGGCCGACGTGCTGGCCGGTGGCGTCGCGACGCAGGTGCTCGAGCACAAGCTCGTTCTGATCGGAGTGACGGGACTCGGCCTGCTCGACTACCAGACCACCGCCCTGGGCGAACGAATCCCCGGCGTGGAGATTCACGCGCAGATCCTCGAGCAGATCTTCGACGGGAATTTCCTGCGCCGACCCGCGACCCTGCACGCGCTCGAACTGGGCCTGCTGGCAGTGTCGGCGATGATGCTCGCCTTTACGGTGCCCTCGCTCGGCGTCGGCGCGTCGATCATCCTGTACGCCGCGGCGGTCGCCTTCCTGGCGGTGCTCGGCATCGAGGGTTTCCTTCTCGAGGGCGTGCTGCTCGACGTCGCCTGGCCCGCGATCGGCGCCACCGTGGTGTTTGGCATCGTGCTGGCGCAGGCACTGAGTGAGGCGGACGAGCAGCGGCGGCGGCTGCGCGAGCAGGCGGCGCGGGTGAGTGGCGAGCTCGAATCGGCGCGCCGCATTCAGATGGGCCTGCTGCCTGCGCCGCGCGAGCTGTTTGCACGCGAGCCGCGCTTAGCAATTGACGCGCTGCTCGAGCCCGCGCGCACCGTGGGCGGGGACTTCTACGACTGCTTCATGGTGGATTCCCGGCGGCTGTTCTTCATCGTCGCCGACGTGTCCGGCAAGGGCCTGCCGGCGAGCCTGTTCATGGCGTTGTCCAAGACGCTGCTGAAGAGCGCGGCGCGGCGCGTCGACGACGTCGGCGCTTTGATGGTGCGCGCCAACGCCGAGGTGTCGAGCGAAAACCCGGAGTCGCTCTTCATCACCGCGTTCGCGGGCCTGCTGGATGTGCAGTCGGGCATGCTCGAGTTCAGCAATGCCGGCCATGAGCCGCCCTTCGCCCGCGCGCCGGGCGGTCGCCTCGAGCGGCTCGAGCACTCGGGCGGGCCCCCGCTGTGCGTCATCGAGAACTACGCGTATCCGGTGCAGCATCGCGCGCTGGCCGCGGGCGAGTGGATCTGCGTCGTCACCGACGGCGTGACCGAGGCGATGAACGCCGCCGGCGAGCTCTACGGCGCCGCGCGCCTGCGGGCGGTGCTGGAGGCGCTGCCCGCGTCGATCGGCCCCAGCGAGCTGCTCGCCGCAGTGCGCGCCGACGTTGGCCGGTTCGTCGGTGCGGCCGAAGCCTCGGACGACCTCACGCTGCTCTGCGTGCGATGGAACGGCGCCGCGGCGGCGGCGCCGCATGCGGACCGGTCAGCGGACGTTGATCTCGACGCGCCGGTTGCGGGGCTCGGGGATCTCGTCGTCGGTCGCGACTAGCGGCTCGCGCTCGCCGCGCCCGGCGATGCGCACGCGGCGCTCTGGAATGCCCAGCCTGATCAGCTCGCCGCGCACGCGCTCGGCGCGCTGCAGCGAAAGCCGGTCGTTGTACTGCAGGTTGCCAACGCGATCGGTGTGCCCGATGACGAGCACATCGGGTGCGCCGCGCCCGCGCAGCTCCGACAGGATCTTCTCGAACTCAACGCCCGATTCTCCGGTGAACTCGTCCGTTGCCTCGAGGAAATACACGAGGAAGGACTTCGGCCGATCGGGCAGCGAACCCAGGACGAGGGCGAATTCCGCGCGCACCGCGCCGATGCCGTCCATGCGCTCGGCCGCGGGCGGACCGCCATCGACGATGCGGCTCGCGGCGAACGCCTGGTTCAGGGTCAGCTGCTTGCCGCCGCGCTCGACGATCACCGTACCGACATGGCCGTCGGCCGACGGCACGACCACGACCAGCTCGTCCCCGACCTTGTCCGGGGCCAGGAAGACCATGAGCGTCCCGATGAACGCGACGATCACGGCCCCCATTTCACTTTGCCGGCTCGTCCACCTGCACCATGAAGTCGGTGCCGCGCACGCCCATGATCGCCGCCGGCGTGCGGACGCGCATCGCCCCTGGCGACTGCTTCACGATCTTTCCGGAGACCACGGCCAGCGTGCCTTTCTTGAGCGATGCGTCGAACTTGCCGGCGTGGGTCGTGGAGTCGAATCTGTACTGGTCCACCACCAGGACGCTGTTCGGACCCGTCGACAACAGGCTGTTGTCGCTGAAGGTCACGCCGGCGGAGCCGTCGGCGCCCGTGACCAGCGTATCGGATTGGCGGATCGCCATGCCCACCGCAGCAGGCAGGCGACTGCCGTCACGTTCGACGTGAACCGTCCCTTTGGCGACCTTGATCTGGCCGACGTCCTGCGCCTGCGCGAACCCGGTGACCGCCAATGCCAAGACTGCTACCGCAACAAAGTGGCGCATAGGGCCTCCTGCTGAGTGACAAGGATTCTATAATGGCTTGAGGACATTGGGTAAAGCCGTGACATACGACCGCGCAGCACAGTTTCTTGCACGCCTCGACCAGCTGCGGCCCTTGCAGCTCTTTCTGGAGGGATTCTGCACCGAATCAAGGCTGCCGCGCGCGGCATACTTGCGCCTGAACCTGGTTCTCGAAGAACTTTTCACGAATACCGTCAGGCATGGCCACCGCGGCGACTGCGATGCACCGGTTTGGATAGCCGTGTCGCGCAGCGGCGACACGC
>CAZAEG010000318.1:0-3197 GCA_964484035.1 uncultured Enterobacteriaceae bacterium
GGCTGCGAGCTTTGCCGCGTGTAGGGATTGAACTTCTCGCCGAGCACCGGCAGGCCGCTCATCAGGCCGATCTTCGGGCGCTCGGCGCTGCCGGCGCGCGCGATGGCGCGGATCAGGTCGTATTCCAGCAGGCGCTCGCGCGCCGGCGCGAGCACCGGGATCGCCTGCTTGCGCTCGAGCCGGCTGACCGCCAGGCCGAGGTAGAACTGCTCGCCCGTCATCAGCTGCTGCGGCTCTATGCCGTCGAGCAGCGCGGCGTCCTCCTGCTCGCTGTCGGGCCGCGGGTCGAATCGTTCGATCACCAGGTTCGCGCCGGCGACGGACCTGAACTCGTCCACCAGGTTCTGCACGCGCTGCGCGAAGCTGCGCAGCGGCACCGGCATCGCCTCGCCCGAGCTGATGTAGAGCTTCACCTTCACCGGCGCGGCAAGGCCCCTGAGCACCTTCTTCGTGCCGTCGGACAGGGTGTAGAGCTTCCCCGCGGTCAGGTCGGCGCGCACCGCGGCGCCCGCGACGAGGTAATTGAACGCGACGAGGATGAAGAACAGCGCCGCGAGTCCGACCGCGGAGTAGACCAGCGCTTCGTGCTTTTTCGCGAGCCGCGTCATCGGTTGCGCAGCACCACGGCGGTGGCGAACAGCGAATAGCCGATCACCGAGAGAAAGAACAACAGGTCCCGGGAGTCCACCACGCCCTTCTGGAACCCGTCGAAGTGGGTGACCACGGAGAACGCGGCAACGGTGTCCACCACGGCAGGGCTAGCCCAGCGCACCAGCAGGTCGGTCACCGGGCTGAAGCCGGCGAGGATCAGGAACAGGCACGCCACCACGGCGAGGATGAAGGCGATGACCTGGTTGCGCGTCAGCGCCGAGGTGAGGCAGGTGATCGCGAGATAGGCGCCGGCGAGCAACAGGCTGCCGAGGTAGCCGGCGACGAGGGCGCCGTTGTCCGGCTCGCCGAGCACGTTCACGGTGAGGACCACCGGGAAGGTGAGCGCGAGCGCGATGGCGAGGAACACCCAGGAGGCGAGGAACTTGCCGAGGATCGCCTGCCAGGCGGTCACCGGCAGGGTGAGCAGGAGCTCGAGCGTGCCCGCGCGGCGCTCCTCGGCCCACAGGCGCATGCCGACGGCCGGCACCAGCACCAGGTACACCCAGGGATGCCAGGCGAAGAACGCGCCGAGGCTGGCTTCGCCGCGCTCGAAGAAGGCGCCGGCGGTGAAGGTGAGAAAGCCCGTCAGCAGCAGGAAGATCACCAGGAACACGTAGGCCACGGGCGAGGCGAAGTACGAGGCGAGCTCGCGCTTCGCGATGGTGCGAACGGCGTGCCAGGCGGAGGTCATTTCTTCACCGTGTCCGGAAGCGTGAGGCTGCGGAAGACTTCGTCCAGCTGGCCTTGCTCGGTGCGCAGGGCGTCGAGCCGCCAGCCCTCGCGCTGCGCGAGCGCAACGACCGCCAGCGCGAGCTGCCCCGGCGCGCCCTTGTCCCGCGGCGTGACGCGGAACTCGCCGTTCAGCGCCTCGACCGTGCCCAGCGCGGCGAGCTTCTCGGCGCTCGCGCCCGCGGCGTGCACGGTGACGGCGCCGGCGTGCGCCGACAGCGCGCGCAGCTCGGCGGGCGTGCCGTTGGCGACGATGCGGCCGCGGTCGATGATGATGGCGCGCGTGCAGGCGGCATCCACTTCCTCAAGGATGTGGGTGGAGAACACCACCGCCTTGGTCCGGCCGAGGCTGCGGATGAGGTTGCGCACCTCGTGCTTCTGGTTCGGGTCGAGACCGTCGGTGGGCTCGTCGAGGACCAGCACCTCGGGATCGTGGATCAGCGCCTGCGCGAGGCAGGTGCGGTGCCGGTAGCCCTTGGACAGGGTGTCGATCGACTGATGGAGCACCGAGTGGAGAAAGCACAGCTCGACGACGCGCTCGAGCGCCCTGCGCCGCGCGTCGCCTGCCAGGCCGCGCATCTCGGCGGCGAAAGCGAGGAACCCGTGCACCGTCATTTCGGGGTAGGAAGGCGCGGCCTCGGGCAGGTAGCCGATCAGGCGCTTCGCGGCGAGCGGCGCCTCGGCCACGTCGTGGCCGCCGACCCAGACGCGGCCGCTGCTCGGCGGGAAGTAACCCGTGATCATGCGCATGGTGGTCGACTTGCCGGCGCCGTTCGGGCCGAGAAAGCCCAGCACCTCGCCGCGCTCGACGGCAAAGGAGACGCCGTCCACGGCGCGCTTGGCGCCGAAGGCCTTCACCAGGTTCTCGATTCGGATCATCGCTGCTTGCCGCGGGCTGCAAAGGGGGCGCATTATCGCAAACATTCGACCGTGTTCTAGAATGCGGTCGCAAATTCCCGGAGGAAGACCATGCTCAAGCTCGGAAAGTTCCTGGCCGCGCTGCTGTTTGCGGGCGCTGCGGCCGCGCAGCCCAACCTGAAAATCATGATCCCCGCCAATCCCGGCGGCGGCTGGGACCAGACCGGGCGCCACCTCGCGTCCGCGATGCAAAGCGCCAAGCTCGTCTCCTCGGTGCAGTTCGAGAACAAGGGCGGCGCGGCCGGCGCCATCGGCCTGGCGCAGTTCGTGAACGCCGCCAAGGGCGACCCCAACGCCATGATGGTGGGCGGGATGGTGATGGTGGGCGGCACCTACCTGCAGAATTCGCCCGTGACCCTTGCCCAGGTGACGCCGATCGCGCGCCTCACCAGCGAATGGGAGGTGATCGTGGTGCCGGCGAATTCGCCCCACAAGACGATGGCCGACCTGGTGAAGGCCTTCAAGGCCAATCCCGGCGCAGTGTCCTGGGGCGGCGGCTCGGCGGGCGGCACCGACCACATCCTGGTGGGCCTGATCGCCAGGGCGGTCGGCGTCGAACCGGCGAGGATCAACTACGTGCCGTTCAAGGGCGGCGGCGAGGCCATCGCGGCGATCGTCGGCGGCCACGTCACGGCGGGAGTCTCGGGCGTGGGCGAGTTTGCCGAGCAGATCAAGGGCGGGCGCATGCGCGCGCTCGGCGTCTCGGCGCCCGGCAGGGTGGAAGGCATCCCGTCGCTCAAGTCGCAGGGCATCGACGTCGAGCTGGGCAACTGGCGCGGCATCTTCGCTGCGCCCGGCATCAGCACGGCGCAGCGCGACGCGCTGGTCAAGCTGGTGAAGGACGCGACCGAGACCGCGGCGTGGAAGGCAACGCTGGCGAAGCTCGGCTGGAGCGGGGA
>CAZAEG010000319.1:0-2629 GCA_964484035.1 uncultured Enterobacteriaceae bacterium
CGGCGATCATCTCGCGCGTCAGCAGGTTCATCTGCTGCGGCCGGTTCAGGGTCAGGGTGGCGATGCCGTCGAGGTCCTCGCGCAGCAGCACCGGCTGCTCGGCTTGCGGTACGGCGCTCATGGATGTCTCCTCATTCGATCGCGGATGCGGACTTCGCTTTCTCGCGCAGCACGAACTTCTGGATCTTGCCGGTCGAGGTCTTGGGCAGCTCCCCGAACACCACCGCGCGCGGCGCCTTGAACTTCGCCATGTGGCCGCGGCAGAACTCGATCAGCTCGATCTCGCTCACCTTCGCGTCGGGCTTGAGCTCTACGAAGGCGCAGGGGGTTTCGCCCCATTTCTCGTCGGGCTTGGCGACCACCGCGGCGGCGAGCACCGACGGGTGGCGGTAGAGCACGTCCTCGACCTCGATGGAGGATATGTTCTCGCCGCCCGAGATGATGATGTCCTTGGAGCGGTCCTTGATCTTCACGTAGCCGTCGGGCTGCATCACCGCGAGGTCGCCCGAGTGGAACCAGCCGCCGGCGAAGGCGGCCTGCGTCGCCTTCGGGTTCTTGAGATAGCCCTTCATGGTGATGTTGCCGCGGAACATGATCTCGCCCATGGTCTCGCCGTCGGCGGGCACGGGCGTCATCGTCTCGGGGTCCATCACCGTGAGTCCCTCCTGCATCAGGTAGCGCACGCCCTGGCGGCCGTTGAGGCGCGCGCGCTCGGAGATGTCGGCTTTCTCCCACGCCTCGTGCTTCGCGCACACCGTCGCCGGCCCGTACACCTCGGTCAGGCCGTAGACGTGGGTGAGATCGAACCCCATCTTCTCCATGCCCTCGATCATCGCCGCCGGCGGCGCGGCCGCCGCGACCATCGCCGACACCTTGTGGCCGATGCCCTGCTTCATCGCCTGCGGCGCGTTGACGAGCGTCGCGTGCACGATCGGCGCGCCGCAGTAGTGCGACACCTTGTGCGCCTTGATCAGCTCGAAGACCTTCGCCGCCTCCACCTTTCGCAGGCAGACGTTGGTGCCGGCGTTCGCCGCCATCGTCCAGGGAAAGCACCAGCCGTTGCAGTGGAACATCGGCAGCGTCCACAGGTACACCGCGTGGTGCGGCATGCCCCAGGTGACGATGTTGCAGATGCCGTTGATGTAAGCGCCGCGGTGGCTGTACACCACGCCCTTCGGGTCGCCGGTGGTGCCCGAGGTGTAGCTGAGCGAGATCGCCTGCCATTCGTCCTCGGGCCAGCGCCACTCGAACTCCGGATCCCCCTCTTTCAGGAGCGCCTCGTAGTCCTTCTCACCCAGATTCTTTCCGCCGGCGAACTCCGGATCCTCGACGTCGATCACTTCGATCTTGCGCCCGAGCTTGTTCAACGCGCCCTCGATGGTGGCCGAGAACTCCTTGTCGGTAATCAGCACCTTCGCTTCGCCGTGGTTCAGCATGAAGGCGATGGCGTCGGCGTCCAGACGTGTGTTGAGCGTGTTCAGCACCCCGCCCGTCATCGGCACGCCGAAGTGGCACTCGTACATCTCCGGCGTATTGGCGAGCATTGCCGCCACCGTGTCGCCCTTGCCGATGCCGCGCTTGCTCAATGCCGAAGCGAGCCGGCGGCAGCGCGCGTAGGTCTGCTTCCACGTGAAGCGGCGCGCGCCGTGAATCACGGACGAGCGCTCCGGGTACACGCTCGCCGCGCGCTCGATGAACTGCAGCGGCGTGAGCGGCGCGTAGTTGGCGGGGTTGCGGTAGAGGTCCTGCTCGTAGGGACTGGACTTCTGCATAACAAGGGAAAGTATATCGCCGCGGATAGCGCGACGGTATATCCTTGCCCCGACCGATTGACAGGGAGCGCCTTCATGGCCACCGATCCTTCCAGCGCGAGCGCTGCCGACCCGTACGCTGTCCCCAAGGCAAAGGTCGCGGATGCGGTCCACGCGGCCGAGGGCGAAACCGCGTACTTTCCGGTGAGCCTGCTCAAGCTCGGCATCATGTCGGTAGCGACCTTCAACATCTACCAGATCTACTGGTCCTACAAGAACTGGAAGAGCGCGCAGCACCTGGCGAACTCGAACGCCAATGCGCCGATACGCGCCTTCTTCTACGGCCTCACTTCCTACTGGCTGTTCAAGCACATCCGCGAGCACGCGCAGGGCGTGGCTCCCGGCGCCTCGCTGCCGGCGGGCCAGCTCGCGCTCGGCGTGCTCGCGCTGGCGCTGGCGGCGAACCTGCCCGACCCTTACTGGCTTGTGACCCTGCTCGGCTTCCTTCCCCTGCTGCCGGTGCAGACCGCGGTCAACCGCGTCAACCGGCAGCTCGCGCCCGAGGCCGACGCGAATGCGCGTTTCGGCGGCTGGAACATCGCCGGCGTGATCCTCGGCGGGCTGCTGGTGGCGCTCGCCGTGTTCGGCGCGTTCGTGGAGGGCAACGCGTCGCCTGGTTAGGAAACATGAAGCGACGCATGCCGCGGCGCGGCCAGGGCTTCACCCTGGCGGGTGATCCCATGCCACGCGTGCGCAGCTTCAAACCGATCGAGGACGGCAAAGCCGAGATCCTGATCCTGGGCAGCATGCCCGGCCGGGCGTCGCTCGCCGCGCGCCAGTACTACGCGCATCCGCAGAACGCCTTCTGGCGCATCGCC
>CAZAEG010000320.1:0-2570 GCA_964484035.1 uncultured Enterobacteriaceae bacterium
GTGCCGCCCTTCCAGAAGATGCCGCCCAGGGCGGCGGGCGCGAACTGCGCCACCGCGGCGAACGAGATCAGGCCGATCGACACCAGCGCATAGGCCTCGCCGGCCAGCCTGAAGTAGAGATAGCCGAGCAGCAGGAGCGCGACGATGGCGCCGCGCCGGATGCCGAGCAGCAGGCCGCTCAGGTCGGCGCGCTCGTTCAGGCGCAGCGCGCGCATGCGCAGCAGCACCGGCATCACCAGGTCGTTGCAGATCATGGTGGACAGCGCGATGGTCTCCACGATCACCATGCCGGTGGCCGCGGACAGTCCGCCGATGAACACGGCGAGCGCGAGCAGCTCCTGCTTCTCCGCCATCGGCAGCGTGAGCACGAAGGTGTCGGCGTCGACGCCGCCCTCCGGGAAGTGCAGCAGCCCGCCGAAGGCGATCGGCAGCACGAACAGGTTGATCGCCAGCATGTACAGCGGAAACAGCCAGATCGCCTTGTTGAGGTGCTTCTCGTCCTTGTTCTCGATCACCGTCACCTGGAACTGGCGCGGCAGGAACATGATGGCGAGCATCGACAGGATCGTCAGCCACACCCAGCCCGAGTAGCTGCCGGCCACGCCGTCGAAGGGCGTGAGCATCGCGGCGAGCTTCGGCTCGGCGGCAGAGCGCGCGAACAGGTCGCCCCAGCCGTTGTAGATGCCCCAGCTCACCCAGGCGCCGACGGCGATGAACGCCACCAGCTTGACCAGCGACTCGAAGGCGATCGCCGCCACCATGCCCTCGTGGTGCTCGGCGGCGTCGAGGTGGCGGGTGCCGAACAGGATGGTGAACGCGGCGAGGATCAGCGCCACCCAGAACGCCGTGTCCTGCAGCAGCGGCACGGCGCCGAGCTTCGCCGGCATCACGATCTCCGGGTACTGCAGCACGATGGTAAAGCTCGAGGAAACGGCCTTCAGCTGCAGCGAGATGTAGGGCAGGATGCCGATCACCGCGATCACCGTCACCACGCCGCCGAGGAGGGCCGACTTGCCGTAGCGCGAGGCGATGAAGTCGGCGAGCGAGGTGATGCGGTGCTGCTTGCTGATGCGCAGGATCTTGCGCATCACCACCCACCACAGCGCGATCATCAGCGTCGGCCCGATGTAGATCGGCAGGAACCCCACCCCGTCCACGGCGGCGCGCCCGACGCTGCCGTAGAAGGTCCAGGCCGTGGCGTACACCGCGAGCGACAGGCTGTAGATGTACGGGCTGTCGATGACCGAGCGCCCGGCATCGGCGCGCCGGTCGGCGTAGTAGGCGACGGCGAACAGCAGCCCCAGGTAGGCGAAAGAGGTGCCGACGACGACCCAGCCCTGCAGCATGCGGGTTGCGGACGCGGCCTCAGCCGCGGCGCTCGATCACCAGCGCCATGAGCGCGATGAGCACCGCCCAGGCGAGAAAGAAGTACGCATACAGCACGGGCACGCCGAACAGCGTGCCGCGCACGTTGAATACGGCGAGCAGCGGGAAATTGAACAGCAGCAGCCCGAGCAGGCACAGCGCCGCCAGGCGCTGGCCGCGGACGTCGAACTCTCCCATGCCCGTCTCCTCCCCGCGCCGCCTGGCCGGCGGCGCGCGTCACCTCGCGTCGCTACAGCTTCTGCGTCAGCTGCTCCAGGATCGCCGGGTTCTCGAGCGTGGAGACGTCCTGCTTGATCTCCTCGCCCTTGGCGATGGCGCGCAACAGCCGCCGCATGATCTTGCCCGAGCGCGTCTTCGGCAGGTTGTCGCCGAAGCGGATTTCCTTCGGCCGGGCGATCGGCCCGATTTCCTTGGCCACCCAGTCGCGCAGCTCCTGCGCCAGCTTCTTCGCCTCCGCGCCGTTGGGGCGCGGCCCCTTGGTGACGACGAAGGCGACGATCGCTTCGCCCGTCAGCTCGTCCGGCCGGCCCACCACCGCGGCTTCCGCCACGAGCTTCGTGTTCGCCACCAGCGCCGACTCGATCTCCATGGTGCCGAGACGGTGGCCGGAGACGTTCAGCACGTCGTCGATACGCCCGACGATGCGGAAGTAACCCTCCTCGTCCATGCTCGCGCCGTCGCCCGCGAGATACAGCTTGCCCTTGAAGTCGTCGGGCCAGTAGGTCTTCACGTAGCGCTCGGGATCGCCCCAGATCGTGCGCAGCATCGACGGCCATGGGCGCCTGATCACCAGGATCCCGCCCTTGCCGCGGCCCACCGAATTGCCCGTCTCGTCCACGATGTCGGCGAAGATCCCGGGCAGCGGCAGCGTCGCCGAGCCGGGCTTGGTCGGGATCGCACCCGGCAGCGGCGTGATGAGGATCGAGCCCGTCTCCGTCTGCCACCACGTGTCCACGATCGGGCAGCGCTCGCGGCCCACCGTCGTGTGATACCACATCCAGGCCTCGGGGTTGATCGGCTCGCCCACCGTGCCCAGGATGCGAAGCGAGGACAGGTCGTATTTCGTCGGCAGGTCGCCGCCCGCCTTGATGAGCGAGCGGATCGCGGTCGGCGCCGTGTAGAACACGTTGACCTTGTGGTCCTGGATCATCTTCCAGAAGCGGCCCGCGTCGGGGTAGGTCGGA
>CAZAEG010000321.1:0-6086 GCA_964484035.1 uncultured Enterobacteriaceae bacterium
CCGCCCACCACCATCACCACGAGGTCGCCCGCCTCCCTGAACACCTGCTGGTTGCCCACCGGGGGCTTGAGCAGGTGCGCGTGCTCGTCGATCCAGCGCGCGAAATTGAACGCGGCGAGCGCCATTAGGCGCGGCGCGCGCTCAGGACGTCTTGCGGAAGCGCGCGGCGGCCTGCTTCACGGCGTCGTTCAGGTCCACCCAGGCGCGCTGCAGCCCGGACTTGAGCGGCGGCGCGGCCGCCACGCTGCGCCGGCGCAGCTTGTGCACCGCGCGCTTCGCCTGCGCCTGCTTCAGGCGCAGCGCCCGGATCTGCTTCGCGTAGCGCATCTCGACTTCGCGCTCGGTGCGCTTCGCCTGCCCGATCAGCTTGTCGAGCCTCTGCCCGAGCGTGCGCAGCGCCTTGTCCGCCTTCGTGCTCGAGGACTTGACCCTCTTGCGTGCCATGATTTCCCCTCCCTTGGAAGCCGCAGTCTACTCGGCGGCGACGAGGCTGGCCAGCAGATCCGCGTCCGCGCGCAGGCGCGCGGACGGCCCGTCGTAGACCACGCGCCCCCTGTCCATCACCACCGTGCGCGCGGAGAATTCCAGCGCCACGCGGCTGTTCTGCTCGACCAGCACGATCGACAGGCCGCCCGCGGCGCGCAGG
Organism: uncultured Enterobacteriaceae bacterium; assembly: GCA_964484035.1. Taxonomy (GTDB): domain Bacteria; phylum Pseudomonadota; class Gammaproteobacteria; order Burkholderiales; family SG8-39; genus JAABQT01. Next base: position 647 of record CAZAEG010000321.1, read on the forward strand.
CGCGAGAGCACCTGCGCGAGCGCCTGCACGATCACCGGCGCAAGCCCCTCGGTGGGCTCGTCCATCAGCAGCACCGACGGATTGGTGAGCAGCGCGCGCGCGATGGCGAGCATCTGCTGCTCGCCGCCCGAGAGCTGCGCGCCGCCGTGGCCGAGGCGTTCCCGCAGGTGCGGGAACAGCTCGAACACGCGCGCGAGCGTCCAGTGCCCGGGACGCGCGCCGAGCTCGAGGTTCTCGCGCACGCTGAGCGAGGGGAAGATCTCGCGCTCCTGCGGCACCCAGGCGAGGCCCGCGCGCGCGCGCCGGTGCGGGCTCGCGCGCTCGATGCGCGCGCCCGCCAGCTCGACGCTTCCGGCATGCAGCGTCGTGTGGCCCATGAGGGTGGCGAGCAGCGTCGACTTGCCGACGCCGTTGCGCCCGATGAGCGACAGGCTCTCGCCCGCGCCGAGCGCGAGATCGACGCCCTCGAGCACGTGCGTGGCGCCGTAGCCGGCGGTGACGCCCGCGAGGCGCAGCGCCTCAGGCATCGAGCGCGCCTCCCAGGTAGACGGCGCGCACGTCGCGGTTGGCGGCGATCTCGGCCGGCGTGCCCTCGGCGTAGATCGCCCCGCCCACCATCACCGTGATGCGCTCGGCGAAGCGGAACACGAGGTCCATGTCGTGCTCGATGATCAGCACCGCGATCGCGCGCGGCAGCGCGCCGATGGCATCGAGCAGGATGTGGCTTTCCGCGCTCGGGATGCCCGCCGCCGGCTCGTCGAGCAGCAGCAGGCGCGGCTCGAGGCCGAGGGCGATGGCGATCTCCACCAGCCGCTGGCGCCCGTAGGGCAGCTCGTCGATCCTGCGCCCCGCATCCGCGTCCAGGCGCAGCAGCTCGATCAGGCGCGCCGCCTCGGCGATGACGTCGGCGCGCCGCCCCGCCGGCGTGAGCATCGCGCCGCCCGCGCCCAGGCGCTCGGCCACCGCCAGGCACACGTTCTCCAGCACGGTGAGGCCCCGGAACAACTGGTTGATCTGGAACGTGCGCGCGATGCCGCGCTTCACGCGCTTCGCCTGCGCGAGGCGCGTCACGTCCGCGCCGTCGAGCAGGACGCGCCCGCTCGAGGGCGCGAGCACGCCGGTGAGCAGGTTCACCAGCGTCGTCTTGCCGGCGCCGTTCGGACCGATGAGCGCGTGGCGTGCGCCGGCATCGAGCCGGAAGTCGATGTCGCGCGCCACCTCCAGTGCGCCGAAGCGCTTGCACAGCCCTTCGGTGCGCAGCAGCGCCGCGCTCACCGCGCGACCCCGCGGCGACGCAGCCCCGCGGCGAGGCCGAGGATGCCGTTGCGCGCGTAGAGCGCGACCAGGACGAGCGCCAGGCCGATGCCGAGCTGCCAGGCGCTGGGGTAGGCCTTGGCAAGCGTGTGCTCGAGCACCAGGTAGGCGACGGCGCCGGCGAACGCGCCATACAGGCGCCCGTAGCCGCCGAGGATCAGGATGATGAGCACGCCCGCGGAGCGGTCCAGCCCCAGCACGGCGAGGTTGACGAAGCCGTTCGCCTGCGTGTACAGCCCCCCGGCGACGCCCGCGAGCGCGGCCGAAATCGCGTACACCAGCACCTGGCGCGCGCGCACCGGCGCACCGATGGCGTGCATGCGCAGCAGGTTCTCGCGGATGCCGGTGAGGCTGCGCCCGAAGGACGAGTGCACCAGCGTGCGCACCAGAAGAAAGCCGGCGAGCAGCACGGCGAGCGCATAGAGGTACTGGGTGCGAAAGTAGAGCACGTCGAACGCGAACAGATCCAGGATCGGCTTGAACGAGAGCCCCGGCATGCCGTCGAAGCCGCCGGTCCACGCGGCGCCCATGTTGGCCGCCTGCTCGAGCAGCGCCATGGTGCACAGCGTCAGCATGAGCAGCGTGAGGCCGTGCGTGCGCAGCAGCACCCAGCCGCTCACCAGCCCGACGGCCCCCGCCACCGCCGCGGCGGCGAGCAATCCCGTGAGCGGCTCGCTCCAGCCGGCGTGCGCGGCGAGCATGCCCACGGTGTAGGCGCCGGCGCCGAAGAACGCGGCGTGGCCGAGCGTGACGATGCCCGCGTAGCCGAGCACGAGGTCGAGCGACAGCGCGAACAGGATCGTGATCAGCACCTGCGTGCCGAAAGCGAGATGGTTGGGGAAGAGGAAAAAGGCGGCGACGCCCGCCGCCCAGGGCAGCGCCTCCCAGGCGCGCAGCCGGTGGCGCGTCGCGTACTCCTGCGCGGCGGCGCGCAGGCTCACGCGCGCTTGCCGAACAGCCCTTGCGGGCGCACGAGCAGGAAAGCGAGCGTCAGGGCGTAGATGAACATCGTGCCGCCCTGAGGGAAGCTGAACTTCAGCACGAAGTCGAGCACGCCGATGCCGAGCGACGCGAAGAACACGCCCGAGACGCGGCCAAGGCCGCCGAGCGCCACGACGATGAGGAAGTAGGCGAGGTAGCGCAGCGGATACTGCGGGTCGAGGCCGAGGATCTCGGCGCCCAGGGCGCCGCCCACCGCCGCCAGGCCGCTGCCGAGCGCGAACGCGAGCGTGAACAGCCGTCCCACGTCCACGCCCAGCGATTCGGCCATGCGCCGGTTGTCGACCGCGGCGCGGATCTGCGCGCCGATGCGCGTGCGCTCGAAGCCGAGCCACAGCGCGAGCATGAGCGCGGTGCCGAAGGCGATCAGGGCGAGGCTGTAGCTGCGGTAGCTGAGAAAGCCGAGGTCGGTCTGCCCGCGCAGCCACTCGGGCAGCACCACGGCCTGCGACTCCGGGCCGATGGCGAGCGTAACCGCGGCGATCATCACGAACACGAGGCCGATGGTGAACAGCACCTGGTCGAGCTCGCTCGCGCGATACAGCCGGGCGTACAGGGTCCGCTCGAGCAGCACGGCGAGCGCCGCCACGGCGGCGAAAGCGAGCGCCAGCGCGGCGAAGAACGGCAGGCCCCAATGGCGCATCGCGAGCACGAGCGCGTAGCCGCCGAGCATGGCGAAGCCGCCGTGCGCCAGGTTGACGAAGCCCATCAGCCCCAGGGTGACCGACAGGCCCACCGAGACGACGAACAGCACCATGCCCGAGGCGAGGCCCCCGAGCAGGATGCTCGCGAGATCCATCTACAAGGCGCGGTCCCGCGCTATTGCGCGCACTTGCCTGCCTTGAGCTCCTTGCACATGTCCTTCACGGCGGAGATGACGGCGAGGTTCTTCTGCACCAGGCGCCCGTCCTTCAGCACCAGCTCGCTCAGGTACTCGTTCATGACGATGTCGCGCGTGGCCGGGTCGATCATGATCGGGCCGCGCGGGCTTTCGTACTTCCAGCCCTTGAGCGCCTTCATCGCCGCCTCGGCCTCGATGCGGCCGTTCAGCGTGCGCACCACGTGCGCGATCGCCGCCATCCCGTCGTAGCCCTGCACGCCCATGAAATCGGGCGTCGAGTCGGCGCCGAACTCCTGCTTCCACGCCGCCACCAGGCGGCGGTTGGCCGCATTGTCGAGGTCGGCGTTGTAGTGGTGCACGGTGATCAGCCCGGTGGCGCCCGCGCCCATCGACTGCAGCTTGATGTCCTGCGTGATGTCGCCGGGGCCGACCAGCCTGATGCCCGCCTCGCGCATGCCGAGCGCGCCGTAGGTCTTGGTGACCGCCACGGCGTGGTCGCCCGCGGGCACGAAGACGTAGAACAGGTCGGGCTTCCTGTCCTTCGCGCGCTGGAAGAACGGCGTGAAGTCGGGCACCTGGCCGGGCCCGCCCATCGGGATCTCGTCCAGCACCTTGCCGCCCGCGGCCTCGAAGCCCGCCTTGAAGGCGGCGAGGCTGTCCTTGCCCGGCGGGTAGTCGGTGTAGCCCACCACCGCCGACTTCGCCTTGAGCGTCTTCGCCGCGGCCTCGCCCATCGCGAACCCGGAATGCCACATCGAGAACGACACGCGCGAGATCATCGGCGAGAGATTCGTGATCCAGGCGGTCCCCGCGTTCATGATCACCATCGGCTTGCGCGCCGCGGTGGCGAGCGGCGCCGAGGCGATGGCATCCGGCGAGTAGATGAAGCCGGTGAGGATGTCCACCTTGTCCTGCGTGATCAGCTCCTGCACGGCGGTCTTCGCCGGTGCGCCGCTCGGGTTCTTGGAATCGCGGCGGATGAGCTCGACCTTGTAGGGCGCGAACGCGCCGGCATTGAGCTTCATGTACATCTGCATGCCGCGGTCCACCTGCTGGCCGAATTCCGCGCCCACGCCGGTGTAGGGCAGCACCACGCCGATCTTGACCGTCTGCGCGCCTGCGCCCCCGGCGAAGGCGAGCGCCATCGCCACCACCCCGCTCAACAATTTCCCGACTCGCATGGTTTCTCCTCCCTCGTTCTAGTAGCGGCGCGCCCCGCCGTAGTCCTCGTCGAACAGCGAGAACGGCGGCGTGCGCCCGACCAGCGCCTCGATCAGCGCCAGCTCGACGTCCGTGTGGTTGATGAACGGCGCCGGCTGGATGCGCCCCTTGGTCACGTAGCGCGGCGCGTCGTGGTGCCGCGAGACGATGCGCTCGGAGACGTTGGCGTCGTCGAGCGCCGAGATCTGCACCTCGCCGTAGCAGGTGCAGACATAGCTGCGCTCCGGCTCGGATTCGACGTAGATGCCCGTGCCGCGGATGCCCGAGGCCGAGGTCGTCGTCACGATGCGCTTCGTGCCCGCGCCGAACACCGAGAGCAGCGCGCCGGTGGCGAGGCGCATCGTGTTGACGAGCACGCCGTCGCCCGCGAGCTCGAGGCGGCTGTTCGCGCGCAGCAGGAACGCGTCGAAACCGACGACGAAGATGAGTTGCGCGCCATTGCCGGTTTCGATGCGCCCGGTCGCACCGATGCGCGTCGCGCCCGTCGCCGGCTGTCCGTTCACCGTGACCGCGCCGATCGCTTCGTACACCGACTGGCCCGGCGGCAGGCGCTGCGGCTTGCGCCCGAAGAACTGCGCCCACGCGGCGCTCGTCGCGCCCGCGGCGAATACGCCCGCGGCCAGCGCCTTCAGCAGGAAAGCGCGCCGGGGGTCTTCGGCTTCGTTGGACCGCCTGGACATTGGCGACGTATTATCACGCGCAAGCCCATCCCCGGGGAAGACTCATGAAGCGCATCTCTGCATTCGCCGCCGTGCTCCTGCTGGCCGTTACTGCCCAGGCCGCGGAGGGCTGGCGCTATGGGCTGTCGGCCGACGTGGTGCACGACGACAACGCCACGCGCGGGCTGTTCGACGGCGAGAAGTCGGACAATATCGTGACGCTCGAGGGCTCGGCGACGCGCAGCTTTCTGCTCTCCTCGCAGAGCGGCGTGCTGGTGCGCGCCGCTGCACGCTATTCGCACTTCACCGATATCAAGGACATCAGCAACCTCGCGCTCATCGGCCGTGCCGCCTGGCGCTATCAGCCCGCCCCTGGCTACAGCGCGCCGTGGTACGAGCTCGCCGG
>CAZAEG010000322.1:0-4194 GCA_964484035.1 uncultured Enterobacteriaceae bacterium
TTCGGCGCTACCACCGGGCGGCCGCGCCGCACCGGCTGGTTCGACGCCGCGGCGCTCAAGCGCTCCATCCAGCTGAATGGCCTGTCAGGGCTGTGCATCACCAAGCTCGACGTGCTCGACGGCGTCGAGGCGCTGAAGATCTGCGTCGGCTACCGCATCGAGGGCGAGCTCTCCGAGATCCTGCCGGTGGGCGCCGAGGAGCTCGAGCGCTGCGAGCCGGTCTACGAGGAGCTGCCGGGCTGGAAGGAGAGCACGGTCGGCATCCGGAAATACGACGCGCTGCCGAACGCGGCGCGCGACTATCTCGAGCGCATCGAGGCGCTCGCCGGCGTGCCGATCGATCTCATCTCCACGGGTCCGGAGCGCGACGAGACCATCGTCCGGCGCCATCCGTTTGACTGAGCCTGGTGCCGAGGAAGGGATTCGAACCCCCACAGTGTTGCCACCGCTAGGACCTGAACCTAGTGCGTCTACCAATTCCGCCACCTCGGCCGGGGAGGCGGATTCTAGGGTCGCCACCGCATCGTGTCAAAGAAGAAGCACCTAAAGCCCGCCGCGCACGCAAGCTCCTCGGCCGCGTCCTACGGCGGCGAGATTCTCGACGCGCTCGAGCGCGCCGGCGCGCCGCTGACGCGCGCCGAGCTGATGGCCGGATTGGCGGTCGGCGCGCGCGAGCGCGCGGGCTTCCTCGCGGCGCTCGCCGATCTGGAGAAGGCGGGGCGCGTGGTACAGAACCGCGCCGGCAGCTTCCTGGTCGCGCGGCGCATCGACGTCGTCGCCGGCCGCATCGAAGGCCATCGCGACGGGCACGGCTTCCTCGCACCGGACGACGCCGGTGCGTGGGTATACCTGCCGCCGGCGGAGATGCGCCAGGTGCTGCACGGCGATCGCGCCGCGGTGCGCGTCGCGGGGCAGGACGCGCGCGGGCGACCGACGGGCACCATCGTCGAGGTGCTCGAGCGCGGCAGCCGCCGCATCGTCGGGCGCCTGCACGCCGAGCACGGCGTGATGTTCCTCGTGCCCGAGGACCGGCGCATCGCGCAGGACATCGCGGTGCCGCCGGCGCAAGCCGGCAAGGCGAAGCCCGGCGAAGTGGTCACGCTCGAGCTGATCGTGCAGCCCGCGAAGCACGCGCGGCCGATCGGGCGCGTCGTCGAAGTGCTCGGGCACTACACCGACGCCGGCATCGAGATCGAGATCGCGGTGCGCAAGTTCGGCCTGCCGCACGAGTTCTCGAAGAAAGCCATGGCGCAGGCGCGTGCCATGCCCGAGGAGGTGCGCGCGGAGGACATCCGGGGCCGGCGCGACCTGCGCGACCTGCCCTTCGTCACCATCGACAGCGAGACGGCGAAGGACTTCGACGACGCGGTGCACGCGGTGCGCGAGGGCAAGGGGTTCCGCCTGCGCGTCGCGATCGCCGACGTCAGCCATTACGTGCGTCCAGGCGACGCGCTCGACGCCGAGGCGCTCGAGCGCGGCACGTCGGTGTACCTGCCGCGCCGGGTGATCCCGATGCTGCCGGAGAAGCTGTCCAACGGCCTGTGCTCGCTCAACCCGGGCGTGGACCGCCTGGCGATGGTCTGCGACATGGCGATCGAGCACGACGGCACGGTGGCGCGCTACGAGTTCTACCCGGCCGTGTTCCGCTCTCAGGCGCGGCTGACCTACACGAGCGTGTGGGCGTCGATCACCAAGGGCAAGCCGGGCGCGGAGCTGGCCGCGCTGTACGCCTGCTACCAGGTGCTGGCGCGCGAGCGCAGCCGGCGCGGGGCGATCGATTTCGAGACGGTCGAGACGCGCATGGAATTCGACGCCGCGGGCAAGATCAAGCGCATCGTGCCCGAGATCCGCAACGAGGCGCATCGCCTGATCGAGGAGTGCATGCTGGCGGCGAACGTGTGCGCCGGGAACTTCCTCGCCGCGCGCAAGCACCCGGTGCTGTACCGCGTGCACGACGTGCCCGCGCCCGAGAAGGTGACGGCGCTGCGCGAGTTCCTCGCCGAGCTGGGGCTGAAGCTGCCGGGCGGCGAGCGCCCGCAGCCCAGGGACTACGCGCAGATCCTGGACAAGATCCGCGCGCGGCCGGACTTCCCGCTGCTGCAGACGATCCTGCTGCGCTCGCTGAAGCAGGCGGTCTACACGCCGGAGAACGTCGGGCACTTCGGCCTCGCGTTCGACGCCTACGTGCATTTCACCTCGCCGATCCGCCGCTACCCGGACCTGCTGGTGCATCGCGCGATCAAGGCGGTGCTGGCGCACCAGCGCTACGAGGGCGTGAACTGGAGCGAGCTCGGCCGGCACTGCTCCGATACGGAGCGCCGCGCCGACGAGGCGAGCCGCGACGTGGAGAACTGGCTCAAGTGCTTCTACATGCAGGACCACGTCGGCGGCACCTTTTCCGGCACGGTGACCGGCGTCACCGCCTTCGGCCTGTTCGTCATGCTCGACGACTACTTCGTCGACGGCCTGGTGCACATCTCGGAGCTCGGGCGCGACTACTTCGAGTTCGACGCCGCGCGCCACATGCTGCTCGGCAGCCGCACGAAGAAACGCTACCGGCTGGCCGACCGCATGAAGGTGAAGCTGGTGCGCGTGGATCTGGATTCGCGCAAGATCGATTTCGTGCCGGCGTGATAGACTGTAAGACACTGTCTTACGGCGGATCACCATGAGCACCCTGACCATTCGACTCGACCCCAAGCTGGACAAGGCCCTGGACCGCATCGCCAAGCGCACCGGGCGCACGAAAAGCGAGATCGCGCGCGAGGCGCTGGAGCGCCAGGTCGCAGTGACACGCTTCCGCGAGCTGCGAGCCAAGACGCTGCCGCTTGCCGAAGCGCAAGGCCTGCTGACCGATGAGGATGTGTTCCGCGCAGTCTCGTGAGAGTGTTCCTCGACACGAACGTGCTGGTGAGCGCGTTCGCGACTCGCGGCCTCTGTTCGGACCTGCTCGAGCTTGTCCTCATCGAGCATCAACTCATCACCGGGCGGGGTGTACTCGCGGAGCTGGAAAGCGCATTGCGCACGAAGATCAAGCTGCCAGCAGTCCGCTGCGAAGAGATCGTCGAGTTCGTGACGCAGGAGGCGAGCCTTGTCGTGGAGAGACCCGCGGCGGTCGAATGCGAATCGGATGCGGCCGACCGAGTCGTCCTGGGGGAGGCACTCGCGGGTGAAGCGCGGGCCTTTGTGACGGGCGATGCAGCCCTTGCGGCACTGGGAGAGCTGGGCGACATGAGCATTCTCACCCCGAGGCAGTTCTGGGAGCGATTGCGCAAGCCATGAGCAGACACGCGCAGCGCGAACCGCGCGTCATATTTGGCTTCCACGCCTTGCTCGCGCGGCTACGCGCCGATCCGAAGTCCGTGCTGGAGATCTTCCTCGACGAGACACGGCACGATGCGCGCATCAAGGATCTAGCGGCGGTCGCGGAGCGTGCGGGTGTCACGGTGATGAAGGTGCCGACCAAGCGCCTGGACGGGTTCTACGGCGGCGGGCGGCATCAGGGCGTGGTCGCGCGCGTCGAGGTGAAGGCCCTCAGCCACAGCCTGGACGAAATCCTGGAGCAGGTGCAGGGTCCGCCGCTCCTATTGTTGTTGGATGGCGTGACCGATCCGCACAACCTCGGTGCCTGCCTGCGCGTGGCGAATGCCGCCGGCGTGCACGCGGTGGTGGCGCCCAAGGACCGCGCGGCGGGCATCAGCGCCGCGGTGTCGAAAGTGGCGAGCGGCGCGGCCGAATCGACGCCTTACCTCATGGTGACCAACCTCGCGCGCACGATCGACGAGATCAAGGAACGCAATATCTGGGTGGTCGGCACTGATGAACGAGCCGTCGAGTCCCTTTACAAGGCCAACCTGCCCGAGGCGATCGCCTGGGTGCTCGGCGCGGAAGGCGAGGGCATGCGCCGCCTGACGCGCGAGAAGTGCGACCTGCTGGTGCGCATCCCGATGGCGGGTGCCGTCGGCAGCCTCAACGTCTCGGTGGCGGCGGGCGTGTGCCTGTTCGATTCGGTGCGCCGCAGGCCGCCCAAGCCCTAGATTTTGCTGTAGTATTCGCCCCCTTCCTTGCCATACCACCCGCATGAGTGGATGGCTTAACCCATAAGGAGAATCGCAGCATGCGGCATTACGAAATCTGTTTCATCGTCCATCCGGACCAGAGCGAGCAGGTGCCGGCGATGATCGAGCGCTACAA